>NZ_FNQT01000002.1:302285-441617 GCF_900107665.1 Haloplanus vescus | reverse complement strand
TCACCGTACTGGTTGTTGACGTCGAGCGTGGTGACACGCGGACGCTGCACGGTCACACCGGGGGCGTTGTTGCTCCCGTTGGTCGTGTAGCGACCAGTCGCCTGGTCCTGCGGGATGTCCGGCACTTCGAGGGTGACACCCTCGTCGTTACCGGCCGTCTTCACGACGCCGCCCGAGATCGAACCGCCAAGTTCGATGTCGGACTCGCCCTGGTAGACGTTCGCGCCGTCGTAGACGGTACCTTCACCGTCGTAGACGTCGAAGGAACCACTACCGCCCGGACCTGCGCGCTTCGAGCTTGAGCTCGAGATGTCCTGAACGGTGAAGACGTTCGACGCGGTGGTCTGAACGTCGATACTGGAAGCGGTGTCAGAGTCGTTGACGTAGATGGTGACGTCCTTCCCGGTGTCACTGCTGACCTGCGGGTGGGTCAGGTCGAAGTTGACCGTGAGGGCCATATCGACCGTGCCACTGCCGGTGGGACTGTATGCGACTTCAAGAGTGTCGTCGTTACCGTCTCCGTCGGGGCCGTCAACGATGCTCAGGCTGGAGCTGTCCGAGATGCTGGAACCGCTGCTGCGGTTCTCTGCGCTCTCGGTGTTCGCCGCCAGCGTCCCATCGGTTGCATTGTACTCGTCGGGAAGTTCGACGTAGAACACGTCGTCGTTCCCGTCCTTACTGACGTTGTCAACGTTGTACGTCAGTTCGTGTGTAACTGTATCGCCTTCCGTTGGCTGATCGTTAGTCAGGTTCGGCGCCTGAATGTTCTCAGCCGTTGCCGCAGCAGTGCCCGAGAGCGCCACGGTTCCAGCGAAGACGCTGAAAACCATGAGCGCCGCCAGGATTACTGCGCGGGCTTTGTCGTTATAGTCTGTCATTTTTGAATCATTTTTCGCAGTGACAGTCCAGAGGTCGTTCCTCTTTCGTGCCGATTTGTGGTCTGGACGATCCAGCCACTGGTAGGGGTAATGGGTACAATGTGTAACCAGGGTAAGTACTTTGTGTCTAATCGATTAGGACCATCTATCTCGAAAGACTAGATATCGGGCGTTTCATCGGTTTGAACGGGCGAAAACGCTGAACAATTGGCGAGAGACGACGAAACGAGATCAGAGAGATAAATGCCGACCCTAGGTCGGCGTCCCAGTGGCGCTTCGATTCGCTGGTCCGGCGCGGTACACCACCTGTACCGTGGTGGTAACGGTGACCGGGCCGGAGTCGAGGTCCGAACCGGCAACCTCCGTCGGAGCTGGCGCCGCCGTCGCGGTGGCGTATCGCTCGTCGGCAGGTCGGGGCGAACCGCTCTCGGCCGTTCGAATCACCTTCACGCCGGTCACGGTGAGATTCGCGGCGCCGGCGAGCGCTCGCGCCTTCGAGCGAGCGTCGGCCATGGCGGCCTGTCGAGCCCGAGATTCGAGTTCACGCTGCCGGTCGGTCGAGAGAGTGAAGGAGACGTCGTTGATCTCGGTCGCACCGTTCTGGACCGCGGTGTCGATTATCTCTCCGGTTCGGTCGGGGTCCGAAACGGTGATTTGGAAGTCATGGGAGGCGCGGTACTGAATCCGTGGCTCGTCGTCCTCTTCACGGGGCGGGACGCGGTCCTGATAGATATCGTACCGGACGGTGGTGATTTCGTCGTCCTCGATACCGATGTCTTCCAGCGCGGAACGCATCCGCGACGTGTTCTCGGCGAGTTGCCGTCGGGCGGTCGCGGCGTCGGGCGCGGTGGCGACGACGGCCACTCGAACGATTGCTTGATTCGGCTCGGCGTCCGCACTCCCGCTTCCAGAGACGCGGATGGTGCTCGCGTCGTTGGCTGTCGACTCGTCGGCCGACGAAGACTGGTACGTGCTCGTGGAACAGCCAGCGAGCACGAGCAGGAGCGCGACGCCGACTGCGATTGCGGTTTGTCGCTGCATCACAGATGCCTGTCGAGCGGCGTGGATAAATGCGTCAGGGAGGCACAAACGGATCTTTGAGAGATAGTGCGGACCACACTTCCCCGAAAGCCCGCCACCGAAGGTGACCGGTGACGCAGAATTGATACGGGTGGGCTGGCTCTGCATCGAGCATGCAGCGACCGAGACGGCCGGTGGCGTCGGGCGTCGACGAGACCGACAAGGCGGCGACGACCGGACGACGGGCCTTCGGGCGCGACGCGCGGCCGAACCCGACATCACGGACCGATAGCTGAGACCGCACTCCTCGTCGCCGTCGGGACGCGCGAAGAGCAGGCGGAACTCGCGGCGCTGGTCGAGGCCGAGTGACCGCCGAGAGCCGAGCCTTTTTGCTCGCGCCGGCCCAGCGTCGAGTCATGTCACACTCGCTCGTGAACTATCGTGACGTGGACGCCGTCGGGGGCGGCCTGCATTTCCTCCGTGACGCGCTCGACTGCTCGAACCTCGGCGTCTCGGTGCTCGACGTCGACGCCGGCTGGAGCGGCAAGCCACACGACCACGCCGACGAGGGCGAGGAGGAGGTGTACGTCCTCGTCGAGGGCGCGGCGACAGTCACCGTCGGTGACGAGGCCGTCGAGCTGTCGGCCGGCGACGCCCTCCGCGTCGACCCCGAGACGACTCGACAGATAGACACCGAAGAATCGTCGCTGTTCGTCATCGCGGGCGCACCCTAGGCCGGGTCGTCGCTCGTCGTTTTTTGTCGCCGACCGCATCACCGCCAGCCGAAGGGCCGATTCGCGATATATTGTCGTGTGATACCATTTATTTGCCCACAAAAACAATTATGGATTCTCGTGAACACCATCGGGTATGCAGAAGCCGCTCTTGGTGACGGATTTCCTCGACAGGGCGCGCGAGCACTACGGTGACCACGAGGCCGTCGTGGCGACGACGGGGGACCGGTACACGTACGCCGAACTCGGTGAGCGAGCGGACGGGTTCGCGGCGGCCCTCCAAGACCGGGGTATCGAGAAGGGCGACCGGGTGGCGGTGCTCGACCCCAACACCCACTACCACCTCGAAGCGGCGTACGGGGCCATGCAGTGTGGCGCGGTCCACACCCCACTCAACTACCGCCTCACGACCGAGGACTTCGCGTACATCCTCTCGGACGCCGGCGTCGACGCCGTCTACGCGGATTACGAGTACGCGGAGAAAATCGAGGCGGTCCGCGACGAGGTGCCCACCGAGACGTTCGTGACGAACGACCCCGCCGCCGTCGACGGCGACTGGGAGGGGTTCGACGCCTGCCTCGACGGCGCCGGCGACTACGACCGGCCCGAGATGAGCGAGGACGAGGTCATCACCATCAACTACACGTCGGGGACCACCGGCGACCCGAAGGGCGTGATGCGAACCCACCGGACCGAGACGCTCCACGCCTACATCGTGACGATTCATCAAGACATCGCGGACGACGACGTCTACCTCTGGACGCTCCCTATGTTCCACGTCAACGGCTGGGGACACATCTTCGCGGTCACGGGCATGGGCGCGAAACACGTCTGTACCCGCGGCGTCGACGCCGCGTCGATTTTCGACACCGTCGTCGCCGAGGACGTCTCCTACCTCTGTGGCGCGCCGACGGTGTTGAACCGCCTCATCGACCACTACCGCGACGGCGACCCCCAGACGGCGGGCGACAACGACGTGCGCATCGCCACCGCCGGGTCGGCGCCGCCGGAGGCGACCATCCGCACCGTCGAAGACGAGTTCGGCTGGTATCTCAGTCACGTCTACGGTGCGACGGAGACGGGACCACTCGTCACCACCTCTGACGCCCGCCGCCTGTTCGACGACGACGACCCGGACCGCTTCGCCGTCAAGAAGCGACAGGGACTGGGCTATCTCGGCACCGAGGTCCGGGTCGTCGACGAGGGCGGCGAGGAGGTCCCCCGCGACGACGAGACCATCGGCGAGGTGGTCGTGCGCGGCAATCAGGTGATGGAGGGCTACTGGAACCAACCGGAGGCGACGGAGCGGGCCTTCTCCGAGCGAATCGAGGGCTACTACCACACCGGCGACTTGGCCACCGTCAACGAGAACGGCCTCATCTCGATTCAGGACCGGAAGAAAGACATCATCGTCACGGGCGGCGAGAACGTCTCCAGCATCGAACTCGAAGACACCCTGTTCGAGCATCCGGCGGTCGGCGACGCGGCAGTTATCCCCGCCCCGAGCGACGAGTGGGGCGAGGAACCCAAGGCGTTCGTCGTCCCCACCAACGGCGACGTAGCGAATCCGGGCGTCACCCCCGAGGAGCTGATTTCGTTCACGCGCGAGCGACTGGCGGGGTTCAAGGCGCTCAAGCAAGTGACGTTCGTCGAATCGCTCCCCACCACCGCGACGGGGAAAGTCCAGAAGTACGAACTCCGGTCGCAAGAGTGGGAGGACGAAGAGCGGATGGTCGGCGAGGGTTAGTCGCGCTCGACGACTCGCGACGTGTCGGCGTACTGGGCGCCGCGCATGACGTACTCGTCGGCGGCGCTGGCGCCGAGTTCGGGGTCGTCCAGTTCCTTGACCACCTCGGCGGGCGTCCCCGCCACGAGCGTTTCGGGCGGCACGTCCGTCCCTTCGGTCACCACACTCCCGGCGGCGACGACGGCGCGTTCGCCCACCGTCGCGTCGTCGAGGACGACGGCGCCCATCCCGACCAAGGCTTCCTCCTCGACGGTGGCGGCGTGGACGATAGCCGAGTGGCCGACCGTCGCGCGCCGCCGGAGGACCGCGTCCTCGTGGCAGACGGCGTTGTCCTGGACGTTCGCCTCCTCGCCGACGACGATTGGATAGTGGTCGCCGCGGAGCGTGACGTTCGGCCATATCGAGGCGTCGCGTTCGACGGTGACGTCGCCGATGACCACCGCCGCAGGGTCGACGTAGGCGTCCGGGTGGACATCGGGTTCCATGCCGTCGACGGCTCTGAGTACCATGCGCGCGCCTTCGCGACAGGAGGATAAAGGGACTGCGGGGTTCAGCGGAGCCAGCCCAGCAGTCGGTAGTCGTGGTCCGGCGTGTACCGACGGAAGAGGAGGCTGTTTGTCAGCACGGAGACGCTGGAAATCGCCATCGCCACCGCGGCGAGGACGGGTTGGAGGAGGCCGAGCGACGCCAGCGGAATCATCGCGGTGTTGTAGCCGAGCGCCCAGACGAGGTTCTGCTTTATCTTCGAGAGCGTCGCCGCCGAGATGCGGATGGCCTTCACCACGTCAAGCGGGTCGTCGCGCATCAGCGTCACGTCCGCCGCCTCGATGGCCACGTCAGTCCCGCTTCCGATGGCACACCCGACGTAGGCCACCGCGAGGGCGGGGGCGTCGTTGACGCCGTCGCCGACCATCATCGCCCGCCGGCCCTCGTCCTGAATCGCCTCGACGGCCTCGGACTTGTCCTCTGGGAGCACCTCGGCGCGGACGTTCTCGGGGTCGATACCCACCTGTTCGGCCACGGCGCGGGCCGTCCGCTCGTTGTCGCCCGTGAGCACCATCACGTCGATGCCGCGCTCTCGGAGGGCGGTCACGGCGTCCCGTGCGCTCGGTTTCACCGTGTCCGCGTCGGCGACGACGCCGAGGAGTTCGCCCGCGCCGTCGGCGGGGACGCGACCGACCAGCATCGCCGTCTTCCCCTCGCGTTCCAGTCGCGTCATCGTCTCGGCGGCGGGTTCGGGGTCGATACCGTTGTCGCGGAGGAGTTTGCGGTTGCCGACCAGCACCGTCGCGCCGTCGACGGTGGCCCGCACGCCGTGGCCGGGGACGTTCTCGAAGTCGTCGGGGTCACCGACCTCGATGCTGCGCGCCTCGGCGCCGTCGACGATGGCGCGAGCGAGGGGGTGTTCGCTGCCGCGTTCGGCCGTCGCGGCGAGGCGGAGCACCTCGGACTCGTCCGGGTCGGCGTCGGTCGGTTCGAGTTGGCCGCCGTCGGTTGCCGCCGCGCCGTCGCGGATAGCCACCACGTCCGTCAGCTCCATCTCGCCTCTGGTGAGGGTGCCCGTCTTGTCGAAGACCACCGTATCGACGTCTTTCGCGCGTTCGAGTACGTCCCCGCCCTTGAACAGGACGCCGTGTTGGGCGCCGATTGTCGTCCCGACCATCGTCGCGGCGGGGGTCGCCAAGCCCAGCGCGCAGGGGCAGGCGATGAGGACGGCGGAGGCGAAGACGACGACGGCGAACTCGAAGACGGAGACGGTGCCGCCGGCGACGGCGGGGCCGCCGGCCACGAGGCCCCAGAGCGGGAGCCATCCGACGGCGCCCGCGAGTACCTCGGGGAAGAGATACCAGACGACGCCCCAGAACAGGGCGTTGCCGATGACCGCGGGGACGAAGTACGCGGAGATGCGGTCCGCGAGATTCTGGATGTCTGGCTGGCGGGACTGGGCCTCCTTGACGGTCCGGACTATCTGTTTGAGCGCCGTGTCCTCGCCGACTTTCGTCGCCTCGACGACGAGGACGCCGTTCTCGTTGATGGTCGACCCGACTACCTCGTCGCCCGCCTCCTTCTCGACGGGGATGGACTCGCCGGTGACCATCGACTCGTCGACGGCCGACTGCCCGGAGACGACGACGCCGTCGGTCGGAATCTTCTCGCCGGGGCGGACCTTCATCCGGTCGCCGACGGCGACGTCTTCGAGTGGCACCTCCGTTTCGTTCCCATCATCGTCGACGAGCGTCGCCGTCTCGGCTTCCATCTCCAGTAGTTTCCGGAGTGCCTCGCCGGCCTGCCCCTTCGACCGGGCTTCGAGGTAGTTGCCAAGCGTGATGAACACGAGGATGAGCGCCGCGGTGTCGAAGTAGAGACTGCCGGCGATCAGATCGAGGAGGACGGCCACGGAGTAGACGTACGCCGTCGACGACCCCAGCGCGATGAGGACGTCCATGTTGGCGCGGCGGTTCTTCACCAGCGCCGTGTAGGAGTTCTTGTAGAACGACCAGCCGAGGACGAGTTGCACCGGCGTCGCGAGGGCGAACTCGGCCCAACCGAAGTCGACGCCGAAGAGGCTATCCGGGATGACACCGCCGCCGAGGAGGAACTTCTCGGCGAGGAAGAAGAGGAGAGGCGCGGCGAGGACGGCCCCGAACAGCGTCAAGCGTCGCTGCCGCCGAATCTCCGCATCGCGGGCGGCGTCGCGGGCGTCCCCGCCCTCGTCATCGTCGCGTTCGCGGACGGGCGAGTAGCCCGCGTCCTCGATGGCGTCGTAGAGAGCGTCGACGGTGGTGGCGGCGGGCACGTAGGTGACGCTCGCCTCGTCGGTGGCGTAGTTCACCGTCGCCTCGACGACGCCGGGTGTCGCCTCCAGTGCCGTCTCGTTGGCGTCGGCGCAGTTTGCACACGACATGTCCGAGACGGTGATGGTCACCGACTCGGTGACGACGCCGTAGCCCGCATCCTCGACGGCGTCGACGACGGCGCGAAGCGATACCGCGTCGGGGTCGTACTCCACGCTCGCCTCGTCGGTGGCGAAGTTGACGGCCGCGTCCTCGACGCCGTCGAGCGATTCGAGGGCGTCGCCAACCGTCGCCGAACAGTTGGCACAGGACATCCCCGTCACGTCGAGGTGGACAGTTCGGGTGCTCATTACCTACTCCTACGGGACCCTCGTTTAGTTCGTTTGCGCCTTCGAGAAGCCGAACCGAACGCCCCGCACACTTTCGAATCGAAAGCGCCTACGCGCCCTCGGAGAGCCGTTCGTACTGGTCCTCGAACCGAGTGCGACAGGAGGGGCAACAGAAGTGATAGACGTCGCCGTCGATGCGCGCGGACTCGCCCTCGCTGTCGACGGTGTTGCCGCACTCGACGCAGGTGACGGCGAACGAGGTGCCGTCGAGCGACGGCGTCCACTCGGCGTCGTCGACGAGCGTCACCGAGTAGTCGGCGATGCCGACGAGGGATTCGACCCACTGGCGGACGTTGTGGCTCTCCGCGCGCCCGTAGAACCAGACGCCGCCCTCGGCGGTGACGAACACGTGTTCGACGCCGTCAGCGTCGGCGAGTCGCGCCCGGAGTTCGTCCACGTCGTCGGGACTCGACAGTCGCACGAACACCGGCACGCCCGCGCGAAGCACCGACCGGTCCACGTCGACGGTAAAGCCCTCGATGATTCCGGCCTCTTCGAGTCGCGTCACGCGGTCGGAAACGGCCGGCCCGGAGAGGCCGACTTCCTCGCCGATGGCGCTGAACGGCCGCCGCGCGTCTTTCGCGAGCAAGGACAGAATCTCGATGTCCGTCTCGTCGAAGTCTCGCATAGGTGGACGGACGGACTGGAGACACAAGATTCGTTCGCCCCGTACGTTCGATTCCAAAGTAGAATCTCGAAAATACGCCGCTCTCGAAAGGACAACGCAGAAAGTGTCCCCTCCCGTAGGTCGACGCGCATGTCACGGACGCTCACCGTCGACGGAATGTCCTGTTCGCACTGCGAGCAGACGGTCGAAGAGGCACTCGAAGACGTCGCGGGCGTTACCGGCGCGACTGCCGACCACGAGTCCGGATCGGTGACGGTCGACGGCGAGGCCGACGTCGACAGCCTCGTCGCCGCCGTCGAGGACGCGGGCTACGAGGCGTCGGCGTAGTTCCTGTCGCCGAAACGGCCATAGTGGTGGCGCGCGTCGCGAGGCGTGTTACCACGGGCCACCCTCGAAACGGAGATGTTCGGTCAGACCGTCGCGTTCGGCGCCGGGCGGATTCTGGGTGTCGACGCCTACCTCGAACGGCAGAGTGTCGTCGAGTCGACCCCGTGGCTGAAGTACCTGCTCGGCTGAGGGCTCACTCCAACGCGTCGGCGTACGCGAAATCGGCGTCGCCAGCGTCGGGGTACTCTCCGTCGAGTTCGATGCGCCAGCCCTCTATCGCGCTCGGGTCGTCGAGGGCGGCGTCGAGTGTGGCCTTCACGTCGCGCACGTCGACACCGTAGTAGTCGTCGGGGATGCCGTGGAGGTACTGTAACGCCGTCTCGAACAGCGAGCGCATCCCGTCGTCGTTCTCGAAGTCGAAGTGCTTGTACGCGCCGGCAGCGACCTGCACCATCCCGTGGCAGAAGGCGCTCTCGGTGGTGCCGCTGCCGTAGTTGAACCACTCGTCCTCGAAACAGTCGTGTGCCTCGTGGAACGCGCCCGCGTTGTAGAGGCGGACGCCGTGGACGACGGCGCGCCGGAGCGTGCCGTGCTCCCAGCCGTTCGACGCGCCGCGGTCCGCTCGCCACCCGGTCGGGTCACCCGACGTCGGCGGCCCGACGGAGTAATCCCGGGTGTGCTCGTCCATATCCGTGGTAGGCGACCCACGAGTGTAACGTCTGTGATGCGACTGCCGTCGTGCCCTCACAACGCCCAAGTCGGGGGCGTGCGTACGGTTCTCGCGTGCCCGACGATGTGCCCGACCCGGCGGCCATCGGTGCTATTCTCGCCAGCAGCCCCGTCGACGACGCGTTCGAGACGCTGGACCGCATCTGCGGCCGGTACGAAGCGTCGCTCACGCTCGAACTCGCGGAGGACACGTACGCCGACCTCACCCGTGGTATCGACCATCTCCAGACAGCGACGTGCTACGTCGACGCCGACCTCGCGACGCTCAAGCGACGACTACCGGGGACCGTGTTCTCGACGCTGCCGGACGGCCACGACGCGTACGAACTGACGCGGGGCGAGGCCACGCTCCGCCTCAAGTTCGGGGAGACACATGGGGCGACGCGGTCGGTCGACGCGCCGTACGCGACACTCGAAATTGCCGTGCCGACCACGGAGGCGTATTTCACGCGGGTTTCCGAGGCGCTAGACACGGAACGCACTTCAACGCCGACGGCTAGAGACAGACAATGAGAGTTCGAGAGTTCGGCGACGACCCGGAGGTGGCGGTCGTCGCTGGCATCCACGGGGACGAACCCTGTGGCCCGGACGCAGTCGAGGCGTTGCTCGATGACCCACCCGACTTCCAGCGCCCGGTGAAGTTCGTCGTCGCCAACGAACGCGCCCTCGAACGCGACGTGCGGTACGTCGACGAGGACCTCAATCGCGCGTTCCCCGGTGACCCGGACGCCGAGAGCCACGAGCGACGCTTGGCCCATCGCCTCCTCGCGGAACTCGACGGCTGTGCGACGCTCGCGCTACACTCCACGCAGTCGTACGCCCACCCGTTCGCGCTGGTCGACACCGTCGACCACGAGACGGCGGGGCGCTGTGCCCGCCTCCCGGTCGATGCCGTCGTCGAGACGGCTGACTACGCCGAGGGGCGACTTATCTCCTACCCCGGCACCGTCGAGGTGGAGTGTGGGCTCCAGTGGTCGGAGGAGGCGGCGGCGAACGCTCGCGAGCTCGTGACCGCGTTCTTGGCGGCGACGGGCGTTCTGCCCGAAGATGCGGGCTACGAGCGCCACGACGTGCCGGTCTTCCGACTCACTGGCAAGGTGTCGAAGGCGCCGGCGTCGAGACACGAGGTGTTCGTCGAGAACTTCGAGCGCGTCGAACCGGGCGTCCCCTTCGCCTCGGCGGACGACACGGAACACGTCGCACAGGAAGCGTTCTACCCAATTTTGATGTCGGCCGAAGGGTACGAGGACGTCTTCGGGTACGCGGGCGAGCGCATCGGCGAACTGAGCGAGTTCGAACGCGAGGAGCGTCAGGAGTCGGGCGGCGCGAGTTCGACCAGCGTGAGGTCGCGGTCGAGCATACAGTAGTCGTGGGGCGGGTCCCCGAGCACCTCGTCGATGCGATATTCGGAATCGAAGTCGGCGCCGTCGGGGACACAGTAGGCGTGACTGGGACAGTCGGTGTGTGGACACGGCCCCGAGAGCGACGCTTTACTGCCGGCGTAGGCGGCCTTCGAGGGGACGTTGGCGGGGATGGTCGTGGGTTCGACCTCGACGGCGCGAACGCCGTCGGCGTGGACGGCACAGTCGAGCGTCTGTGCGTTCTCGCGGACGTCGGTAATCTTGTATCGCGTGCCAGTATCGAGGTCGAGACACTGACTGCGATACGGACAGCCCTCGCACGCGCTGGATTCGCCGCGGAAGACGAACTCGCGGCCGACCTCGGCGAGACGCGTGCCGATAAGCGTGACCTCGGACATAGACGGGGGTTCTCGGTCCGAGTGGTTAAGCCTCGCGACCGACGAGTTCGTCCAGTCGGTCGAAGTAGTCGTCGCGCGGGACCTGATACGCGCCCCGGTAGTCGATATCGCCGGCCGCGAACGCGCGGGCGAAGTCTATCGCCGTCTCGATACCCGCCGCTCGGGAGTCGGCCGTTTCGGTTCGCACGTCGATTTCGGGTTCGAGATACAGCGTGACCGTCCAGCCGTCGCGCTGGGTGGCGCCGGGGCGGCGGCGCGGACTCCCCGGCGAGAGGTAGACAGTCGGGAGACAGGCCGCGGGGAACGCCTCCGTGTCGAACACGTCCGGTCGGTAGGCGAGAATCGCGCGCCCGTCTGGCTCTTGGTGCCAGACCGTCCACCCGTCGGGGAGCGTCTCGAAGCTCATGTCCTCTCTCGCCCCGGCGCACACATAAGCGCCGCGTGACGAGCGAGCGGGTCGAATCGTTCGTCTCCCGACTTACCTCTCGTTCGACTGTCGTCGATAGCGGCCGTATCGACGGCTGTCAGGGGATTTCCGTCCGATATGACAGACGTGTCAAAGTACTGTATCAGGGGAAGGCTTATCAATATGTGAATCTGATGAGTGTTATAGCCTCGGTTACGCGAACCGAGACGCCACCGGTGGCTCACCCGCACCACTCCCGACACTACCGACGACCACCCCGCGGTCGCGGTCGTGGTGTGGTGTGAGTTCACATGCCTCGTGGGATAATATCTCACGCGGCTGTCTCGGGACCGAGTCTCCGAACAATGACGAAGGAAACCCTCGAAGACCTCAGCCAGGAGTACAAGGAATCAGTCCCGTCGGACCTCCGCGAAGCAAGGCACTTCGACTGGTACTTGGACGAGGTGTACGACGACCCGCGAGTCGCCCGCAACGCCCACCAACGCGTCGCCGACATGTTCGATCACTACGGGACGGAGTACGACGAGGACGCCGGCGTCGTGGAGTACCGCATGGCTTCGGAGGACCCGTTACACGACGGGCAGAACACGTTTTACGGCCGGGAAGTCCACGAGTCGATGCACGAGTTCGTCAACAAGGTCAAAAGCGGCGCTCGGGGACTCGGCCCGGAGAAACGCATCAAACTCCTCCTCGGCCCGGTCGGGTCCGGGAAGTCACATTTCGACTGGCTGGTGCGGCGCTACTTCGAGGACTACACCGCACAGGACGCGGGGCGGATGTACACCTTCCGGTGGGTGAACCTCTGTGACATCGTCCGCGACCAGGACCCAGCGGACGACACCGTCGTCTCGCCGATGAATCAGGACCCACTCGTCCTGTTGCCACAGGAACAGCGGGACCGAGTGCTCGAACGCCTGAACGAGTCGCTCGACGCGCCCTACACGGTCCGCAACGAGCAGTCGCTTGACCCCGCGAGCGAGTTCTACATGGACCGCCTGCTGGCCCACTACGACGACGACCTGAAGGCCGTCCTCGACAACCACGTCGAAATCGTTCGGCTCGTCGCCTCGGAGAACAAGCGCCAGTGCGTCGAGACGTTCGAGCCCAAAGACAAGAAAAATCAGGACGAGACGGAACTGACCGGCGACGTCAACTACTCCAAAATCGCCGTCTACGGCGAGTCTGACCCGCGCGCGTTCGACTACTCCGGCGCCTTCTGTAACGCCAATCGGGGCCTGTTCTCGGGCGAGGAACTCCTGAAACTCCAGCGCGAGTTCCTCTACGACTTCCTGCACGCCTCGCAGGAGCAGACGATCAAGCCGAAGAACAACCCTCGCATCGACATCGACCAAGTCATCGTCGGGCGGACGAACATGCCCGAGTACCGGGACAAGAAGGGCGACGAGAAGATGGAGGCGTTCAACGACCGCACCAAGCGCATCGACTTCCCGTACGTCCTCGAGTACAGCGAGGAGGCCGAAATCTACCGCAAGATGCTGCGTAACGCCGACGTGCCGGACATGCACATCGAACCCCACGCGATGGAGATGGCGGGGCTGTTCGGCGTCCTCACGCGCATCACCGACCCCGACGGCGAGACGGTGACGCTCGTCCAGAAGGCCAAGGCGTACAACGGCGAAATCGACGAGACCGACGACATCGACGTCAAGAAGCTGCGCGAGGAGGGGGAGGCGAACGCCGACATCGCGGAGGGGATGGACGGCGTCTCGGCCCGGTTCATCGGCGACGAAATCGCCGAGGCCATCATGGACGCCACCCACCGCGACCGGTCGTACCTCTCGCCGCTCTCGATATTCACCCACTTCGAGCGCAACCTCGAAAACCACGGCTCCATCCCCGAGGCGAACGTCGACCGCTACCACCGCTATCTCGAACTCGTGCGCGAGGAGTACAAAGAGCGCGCCATCGAAGACGTGCGCCACGCCCTCGCGTACGACGTGGACGAAATCCAGCGCCAGGGCGAGAAGTACATGGACCACGTGATGGCGTACATCGACGACGCCACCGTGACCGACGAGCTCACGGGACGCGAACAGGAACCGGACGAGACGTTCCTGCGCTCCGTCGAGGAGAAGTTGGAGATTCCAAGCGACCGCAAGGACGACTTCCGACAGGAAGTTTCCAACTGGGTGAGTCGCCGCGCCCGCGAGGGCGAGGGGTTCGACCCGCAGGACAACGACCGCCTGCGCCGCGCGCTGGAGCGCAAGCTCTGGGAGGACAAGAAACACAACATCAACTTCTCGGCGCTGGTGTCCGCGAACGAACTCGACGACGACGAGCGGAGCGCGTGGGTGGACGCGCTGATAGAACAGGGCTACTCCCGCGAGGGGGCTCAGGAGGTCCTCGAGTTCGCCGGCGCGGAGGTCGCAAAGAGCGAACTGGAAGGATGACGGAGAACTACATCCGCGCGAGCGACGAGGCACTCGCCGGAGCCTACGAGGAGCCGATGAGCCTCGACGAGTACGTCGACACCGCCTTCGAACGCCCCTCCATCGCCGCACACGCCCCGAAGTACCTCCTCGAAGCCATCGAGTCGATGGGCACTCGAACGGTCGTCGAGGAAGGGGAGGAACGCGAGCGCTACCGCTTCTTCGACGACCCCGAAAACGACGGCGAACACGCGGTCCTCGGCAACACCGACGTGCTCAACGGCTTCGTCGACGACCTCCGGACCATCGCCACGGACCGGGGGAAAGGCGAGAAGATAATTTGGTTCGACGGCCCGACCGCCACCGGGAAATCGGAGCTCAAACGCTGTCTGGTCAACGGGTTGCGGGCGTACTCGAAGACGGAGGCGGGGCGACGCTACACGGTCGAGTGGAACGTCGACAGCGCCGAGCAGTCACGCGGGCTGAGCTACGGCGGCGAACTGGACGACGAGGACGACTGGTACGAGAGCCCCGTCCAGTCACACCCGCTCTCGGTGTTTCCCGCGGACGTGCGAGAGCGGTTGCTGGCCGACCTGAACGAGGAGGCGCACGTCCCCACGCGGGTGACAGCGGACCTCGACCCGTTCTGTCGGGAGGCGTACGACCTCCTCGAAGAGCGGTACCGCCGGGCGGGCGAGACGAACCTGTTCTCGGCCATCACCGACCCGCGCCATCTCCGCGTCAAAAACTACGTCGTCGACGTGGGGCGCGGCATCGGGATTCTCCACTCGGAGGACGACGGTTCCCCGAAGGAGCGTCTGGTCGGGTCGTGGATGCCGGGGATGCTCCGCGAACTCGATTCGCGCGGGCGGAAGAATCCGCAAGCGTTCTCCTACGACGGCGTCCTCTCGCAGGGCAACGGCCTGTTGACGGTGGTGGAGGACGCCTCCCAGCACGCGGACCTGCTCCGCAAACTCCTGAACGTGCCCGATGAGGGGCGCGTGAAGTTGGACAAGGGCATCGGGATGGATATCGATACGCAGCTGCTCATCATCTCGAACCCGGACCTCGATGTGGAACTCGACAAGTACGCCGACCGCAACGGGCGCGACCCCCTGAAGGCGCTCAAGCGCCGCCTCGACAAACACGAGTTCGGCTACCTGACTACCCTCTCGCTCGAAGCCGAACTGATTCGACGCGAACTGACGAACGAGACGGGGGTGTGGGAAGCCGAGGGGTACGCCGACCTCGACGCCCGGGTCCGAGCGGGGGTGACGTTGCCGATGCGCGACGGCCGGGGCCGCGTGGTCGAACGCGAACTCGCCCCGCACGCCGTCGAGGCGGCGGCGCTGTACAGCGTCGTCACCCGTCTCGACGGCGAGGACACGCCCGGCGACCGCGGCCTCGTCGAGAAGGCGCTCCTGTTCGACCAGGGCTACCTCCAAGAGGGCGACGAGCGAATCGAGGCCGACGCCTTCGAGTTCGACGGCGACGACGGCAGTCACGGGATTCCCGTCACGTACACGCGAGACATCGTCGCCGACTTGCTCCAGACCGACGCCGACCGCCAGCATCCGGACCTCCCGGTCGAACGCGTCGTCACCGCCGACGACGTGCTCGACGCGATGGCCGACGGGCTATCGGACGCGCCGGTGTTCTCCCGGGCCGAGGCGGCGGAGTACGAGAACCGCCTCGCCGTCGTCAAGAGCTACGTCTACGACCGACAGGAGACGGACGTGTTGGACGCCCTGCTGGCGGAGAAAGGCGTCGACGAGGCGACGGTCGCGGAGTACGTCGAACACGTCTTCGCGTGGGCGAACGACGAACAGGTCGCGACCGACCGCGGGCCGGTCGACCCCGACCCGCTCTTGATGAAGGTGTTCGAGACGGAGCATCTGGGTCGGTTCGACGACGACGCGTACCGCGGCCCGGAGCCCACAGAGCGCGTCGAGCGCTTCCGTCGGGAGAAGGTCATCACGGCCATCAACCGCTACGCGTGGGAGAACCGCGACGAGGACTTCGCCATCGAGGACGTGGACGTGAGCGAGATTCCGATCATTCGCGCCGTCCTCGACACACACGACTGGACCGACGTGAAACGGCTGTTCGAGGAGTTCGACCCGACGCAGTGGGCCGACCCGCCGTCGGGGACCGAGACCGAGCGCTGCAAGGAGCGAACCCTTGCCGCCCTCGAATCGCAGGGCTACTCCCCCGCGTCGGCGGAGCTGACCAGCCGCAAGGTGATGCGGGAGGTGAGCTACCGATGGGACTGAGGGAGGACCTCGACCGGTTCCGCGAGGTGGGCGAGCGTCGCCGCGAGGACCTGACGGAGTTCATCCGCCACGGGTCGCTCGGCGGGAGCGACCCCGACAGCATCGAAATCCCAATCAAGGTCGTCGACCTGCCCGAGTTCGAGTACGACCCCCGTGACCGCGGCGGCGTCGGACAGGGCCAGGACGGCACGCCGGAAGCGGGCCAACCAGTCGGCCAGCCCCACCCAGCCGACGAGGGCGAGGACGGCGACCCCGGTGACGAGGCCGGCGACCACGAGTACTACGAGATGGATCCCGAGGAGTTCGCCCAAGAACTCGACGAGGAGCTCGGCCTCGACTTGGAACCGAAGGGGAAGGAAGTCGTCGAGGAAGTCGAGGGCGACTACACGGAGCTCACTCGCGCTGGACCGAACAGCACGCTCGACTTCGAGCGCCTGTTCAAGCAGGGGTTGAAGCGAAAGCTGGCGACGGACTTCGACGAGGAGTTCGTCCGCGAGGCGATGCGCGTCGCGGACGCGACGCCGGACGACGTGTTTCGCTGGTGTCGCGAGGAGAACGTCCTCGTCTCGCGGGCGTGGGTCGAAACCGAGTGGGAGACGATTCCGGACGACGAGCGCGGGCGCTGGGCGAGTTTCGAGGAGATGGTGGCGGCCGTCGAGCGGACGACGACGCTCGAACGCATCCATCGCGACGGCCTGCGCGACGTGCCCTTCCGCCGCGAGGACGAGCGCTACCGCCACCCCGAGGTGACCGAGGAGACGGAGCAGAACGTGGTCGTGGTGAACATCCGCGACGTGTCGGGCAGCATGCGACAGGAGAAACGCGAACTCGTCGAGCGGACGTTCACGCCGCTGGACTGGTATCTCACCGGGAAATACGACCGCGCGGAGTTCGTCTACATCGCCCACGACGCGGAGGCGTGGGAAGTCGACCGCGAGGACTTCTTCGGCATCCGGTCGGGCGGCGGGACCCGCATCTCCTCGGCGTACGAACTCGCCGCCGAGGTGCTCGAAGAGCGCTACCCCTGGAGCGAGTGGAACCGCTACGTCTTCGCGGCGGGCGACTCCGAGAACTCCAGCAACGACACCCGCGAGAACGTCGTGCCGCTGATGGAGTCGATTCCGGCGAACCGCCACGCGTACGTGGAGACGCAACCGGGCGGCCCGGCCATCAACGCGACCCACGCCGAAGAGGTCGAACGCGCGTTTGAAGACAGCGAGCGAGTCGTCGTCACGTCCGTCGCGGACCCGGCGGACGTGACCGACGCCATCTATGAGGTCCTGAGTACGGAGGACGACCAATGAGAGACGACCGCATCGACGCACGGAGGGAAGCGGCCCGCCTCAACGAACCGGTCACCGAGGCAGCGAACCTGGCGCGGAAACTGGGGCTCGACCCGTATCCCGTCAACTACTGGATCGTCGACCACGACGAGATGAACGAACTCATCGCCTACGGCGGGTTCCAGCGACGCTATCCCCACTGGCGGTGGGGGATGGCCTACGACCGCCAGCAGAAACAGGACCAGTTCGGCATGGGGAAGGCGTTCGAAATCGTCAACAACGACAACCCCGCCCACGCCTTCCTGCAGGAGTCGAACTCCCTCGCCGACCAGAAGGCGGTCATCACGCACGTCGAGGCCCACGCCGACTTCTTCGCCAACAACGAGTGGTTCGGCCTCTTCGGTGACGGACCAGGCGACGACCGTTCGGGCCCCGACGCCGCCGCCATGCTCGAACGCCACGCCGAGACGGTCAGGGAGTACGCCGAGGACCCGGACATCGACCGCGACGACGTGGAGCGTTTCATCGACGCCGTCCTCTGTCTGGAGGACACCATCGACCAGCACCGCGCGTTCGCCCGCGCCGACGAGCGCCGAGAGCGCGACGCGCCGCCCGACCTCCGGGAGCGACTCGACGAACTCGACGTGTCCGAGGAGGTCCGCCGCCAGGCCTTCGACGAGGAGTGGCTAGACGACCTCGCCGAATCGGAGCGCGCCGACGCCCGTCTCGACGACCCGCACACGGACGTCCTCGCCTACCTCCTCGAACACGGCCGGCAGTACGACGAGGAGTCCGGGAAGGCCGTCGAGTTCGAACCGTGGCAGAAAGACGTTCTCGAACTCCTGCGGACGGAGGCGTACTACTTCGCTGGCCAGAAAATGACGAAGGTGCTCAACGAGGGGTGGGCGGCGTTCTGGGAATCGACGATGATGAGCGACGAGGGCTTCGCCGGCGACGACGAGTTCGTCACCTACGCCGACCACATGGCGCGTGTCCTCGGGTCGCCGGGGCTCAACCCCTACAAACTCGGGATGGAGCTCTGGGAGTACGTCGAGAACGTGACCAACCGGCGCGAGGTGGTCGACAAACTCCTCCGCGTCGAGGGCGTCACCTGGCGGAACTTCCACGACGTGGTCGACTTCGAGGCCGTGCAGGCCGCGCTGGACCCCGACCCGGCCATCGCCTCGATTACGCCCGAGACGCTCGCGGAGTTGGACCCCGCGGACCCGCGGGTCGACGCCGAGGCACTCGACCGAGCGCGGGCCGGCGATATCGATATCGAGCGCTACCCGTGGAAGGTGCTCACGAGGGCGGGGCTAGCCGAGCGACACTTCTCGCTGTGCAAGCCCCAGAACCGTGAGTTCCTTCGGCGCATCCGCCGGTCGGAACTCGAACGACTGGCGCGGTACATGTTCGACGACGAGAAGTACGGGTCGGTGAGCGAAGCGCTCGCCGATGTGGCGTACGAGGCGGGGTGGCGGCGGATGCGCGAACTCCGCGAGAGCCACAACGACGTGACCTTCATCGACGCGTTCCTCTCCGAGGAGTTCGTCGACGCGAACGACTACTTCACCTACGAGTACTCGGAGGCGACGGGTGACTTCCGCGCCGCGTCGACGGACCCCGAAGACGTGAAGAAGAAACTGCTCTTGCAGTTCACCAACTTCGGCAAGCCGACCGTCGCGGTGTACGACGGCAACTTCGACAACCGGAACGAACTGCTACTCGGCCACCAGTACAACGGCATCGGCCTCGACATCGAGCAGGCAAAGCGCGTCCTCGAACGCACCTACGACCTCTGGGGGCGGCCGGTCAACCTGATGACCGTCGTCTCCGAGTACGACGAACACGAACTGGAAATCGCACAGCGCCGGAACCGCGAACCGACGCCAACGGAGGTCGGCAAGCGCATCCGATACGACGGCGACGACTTCGAGACACACGCCCTCGACCCCGACCTCGAAGCCCGAATCGTCGCCGACGACGTGGATTACGACACGAAGCCGGACGACTGGTTGGCCTGACGCTCAGGCCGGGCCGTCGTCACCGCGTCCGAGGTGGTGGCGGCGTGCCAGCCGAGCGTTGACGCCCGCCGCCACGAGGAACGCGGCGATCAGGCCCCCCGCGAGCGACAGGCTGGGGAGCGACGCGAACGGCGTCAGGCCAGCGGACGCCGCGGCGATACAGACGGCGGCGACCGTCGACAGTCCAAGATAGAGCGCACACCACGGCACGTCGTGTTCGCCGACGAGTTCGAGATAGGCGTCGAGGTCGGCAGCGCGGTCGGCGAGCGTCACCGTTCCCGCGTCGCGGTCGTAGTCGACGACGCCTGCTTCGTGAAGTTTCGGGAGGTGGGTCTGGTGGAGCGCGGTGGAGACACGCTTGCGCTGCTTGTACTCCAAGTCGTCGAGTGCGACGTCGTTTTCCCACGCGGCGACCTGTGCGGCGAGGTCACGGAGCGACACCGCGTTCGAGTGGTGCCCCAGATATTGGAGTGTGTAGCGCCGGCGCTGATTGCTCAGGAGGGAGAAGACGGTATCTTTCGACAGGTGCTCGGTCTCTGTATCGGGGGACGAGTGAGACGACATCGGTGGATGAGTCGCGGTCCAGTCTCCGAGTGAGACGACCGTCGTGTGTGCGGTTACATATCGGGTCGAATGATAAATTCACCCGTTTTCGTGGAGCGAGTGCTATCGAGCAATGAGCCACAGAGAATCATGCTCGGTCAGGGATTTGAACCACGGTCGCGGCGAAGCCGCTCTCTGATTCAAATCCCTCTCCTGTGCGCGCTCCGTCACTCACTCCGTTCGGTCAGAATCATGCTCGGTCAGGGATTTGAACCCTGGTCGTCGGCTCGAAAGGCCAACATGATTGGCCGGACTACACCAACCGAGCGCTGCATATTGGAGCAAGGGAGGGCTATTGATAAATCCGTCTCTTTCGGTCGACCCATCGACCGTCGCTATCAGTCGACGTTCGTAAACTCGATGCGCGCGCCACCCGACTCGCTCTCCGTAACGTCGACCGACCACCCGTGGGCGGTGGCGATGTCGTCGACGAGGCCCAAGCCGAGTCCGGTGCCGTCATCCGCCGTCGTGTAGCCGGATTCGAGGATGCGCTCGCGGTCGGCGACCGGGATGCCGACGCCGTCGTCCTCGACGTAGAATCCGCCCACGAGCGAGCCGACTCGCACCGTCAACCCGGCCGCTCCGTCCTCGCCCGAACCGTGGTCGACAGCGTTGCGAAACAGGTTCTCGAACAGTTGCTGGAGGCGTTTGGGGTCGCCAGTAGCATCTGATTCGAGGTCCATGGTGAGCGTCGCACCGTCGGTGTCGACCTGTTCCCACGCGTCGGCGGCGACGCGTCCCAGGTCGAGCGAGACGGGGTCGTCGACGGCGCGTCCCGCCCGCGCGAGCGCCAACACGTCGTCGATTATCTCCCGCATCCGCTCGTGTGAGGATTCGACTCTGTCGAGTGACTCGGCGTCGCCCGTTTCGCGAGCTTGGTCGAGCCATCCATCCGCGACGTTGAGCGGGTTGCGAAGGTCGTGAGAGACCATCGTCGCGAACTCTTCGAGGCGGGCGTTCTGCTGGCGGAGTTGCTCCTCGACGAGTTCGCGTTCGAGCGCGACGCTCACCCACCGGCCCATCAGGTCGACGAGCGTGACCTCCCAGTCCGAGAACGTCTCCGTCCGCGGGTCGGTATCGTAGAAACAGAACGTGCCGTACACCTCGTCGTCGACGATGACGGGTGTCCCGAGATAACAGCTGATTCCCCACTCGGCGAAGCCCGCCCGCTCCGTGAGTTCTGGTGCCTCAGCCGCGAGGTCCGCGAGAACGAGTGTCTCCTCGTCGAGCACGACACGCTCGCAGTTCGTCGCCGAGAGGTCGACGGTGTCACCGGCTTCGATATCGCCCGGCGAGCGGACGACCTCGAAAGTGTACTTGTCACCGCGCACGCGAGAGAGCGTTCCGTACGCCGTTCCGAGAATCCGCTGCCCGATTCGAAGCAGGTCGTCCACCTGTTCCTCGAAGGTGGCGTCGCGGTCGGCGATGACGTCGTACATCTCCCGGAGGACCGCCTCGCGGCGCTCGCGGGAGTCGTGGCCGTCCTCCGCACTCTCGTGCATCCAGACGGTCAGGCCCGACTCCGAGGGATAGAGTCGCACGTCGAACCACGCATCCAGCGGGTCGTAGTGCGTCTCGAACGTCACCGACTCTCGGGTCCGCATCGCCGCACGACACTCCGTCTCGAAGGTGGTGTCACGGAGCTCCGGGAGCACGTCCCAGATGGACCGGCCGACGAGGTCCTCGGCGGTGACCGTCTCGCCCGTGGCGTCACAGACGAGGGCGTGAGCGCAGTCGTTCACGAACGTAACGTGCCACTCGGCGTCGAAACCGAACACCCCGTCGGTTACCCGGTCGAGCACTCCGTCAAGGCGCGGCGGCGTGGGGTGGCCGTCGGCGCTGGCCGGTAGCTCACCCGTCACGACGCACCAACGAATCGACCATATTGGTATACGTTGGCGCGCAGCGAGGAAAAGGCCATCGGCCCGCTACTCGGTGACTTCGAACGTCGTCGCCATCGGGTCTGAGGTGCGGTGTAACTGCAGTTCGCCGATGGCGACGGACGCGGTCACCTGCCCGGTCGGCCAGTCCGCCGTCTCGATGGTGATGCCAGTCTCCCACGTGTGGAGACCAGCGGTGTCGACGGTTCGGTCGACTTCGTTGTTCCGTCGCATCACCAGTTCGTCGTCGGCGATGATGTCGATGCCCTCCTTCAGGTTGACCGTCCCCTGGGGGATACGCATTCGATAGCGGAAGGCGATGACGGCGGGCCGGCCCCGTCGAATCTGTTCGACCCGATTCTCCGAGAGGTCACCAGCCTCCGCCCACGTCGAGACGAGTCCCACGTCGAGCAACTGCGGCCGGTAGCGCTGTTCGGGGGGCGTGGACGTCGGTGGCGGCGTGGTCGTCGTCTGCGTGGAGGTGGAGGTCGGGGTGGAGGTCGACGTCTCGGTGGAGCCGTCGGCACCACAGCCAGCGAGTCCCGCGAGACAGGTTCCCGTCGCGGCGAGCAACGCGCGTCGATGCATGGCTTGCGGTGAGGGAGTCAGGGTGAAAAGGGTTCGTCACGGAACGAATCGCTCCTCGGTCGTTGAATTCGGGAAAGTGCGCTGGCTGGGATTTGAACCGAAACCAGACGTGCTCGCTCCCTCCGGTCGCTGTGCGCGACTGGTAGGGTTCAAATCAGGAGCGATTTTCCCTCACAGCTCACTCGTCGCTCCGCTCCTCGTTCGTTGAGTTCGGGAAAAGTGCGCTGGCTGGGATTTGAACCCAGGTTGTGACCATGGCAAGGTCACGTGATACCACTACACTACCAGCGCCCTTCGCATTCACACCAAACCGGGATAGATAATTAAGCGTTCCGAAATCGCCGAGAAATAGCGGCCGGCGTGGGGACAGATGCCGTGTGACCGAAGCCCACGAATCGGCGTTCTGAGGCGTGTGAGCGCCTCACAGCCGCCCGTGAGTTTCGCTACCCTTTTACCGGAGGATGCGGTAGAACCATCACAGTCTAGTGACGTGACGCGAAACGGATCGGCATGACGTTCACCGTACTCGTGCCGTCGTCTGTCGTCCGAGAAGCCGAGGACAAACGCGAGGCAACTCGCAAACTCGGTTACGTCGCCCGCGCGGCGACGGTGTTTCGGGCGGACCGCCTGGTCGTCTTCCCCGACGGGGAGGGCGAACGGCGCTGGGGCGGCGGCTTCGTCGAGACGGTCCTTCGGTACGCTGCGACGCCCCCCTATCTCCGGAAGGAGGTGTGGGGCACACGCGACGAACTGGAGTACGTCGGCGTTCTGCCGCCCCTTCGTGTCTCGTCACGGACCGGCCCCGGGTCTGAGAGCCCGGGGTCGTTACAAGAGGGAATCGTGACCGAGGTCGGACCTGACGGCCGCGTCCGGGTCAATTGCGGACTGCAACACCCAATCTCCCTCCTCCTCCCAGACGGGATGGAGGTGTCGGCCGGAGAGCGCGTCGCCATCAGGATCTCTTCGAGAGAACCCGTCCGCGCACGGATCGTCGACGACCCCCTACCGGGGTTCGAGGTCCAACGCGCGGACCTGCCGGAAGTGCTGGCCCGCCCCGATGCAGGGGTTCGGATCGCCGCGTCCCGCCACGGGACGACGCTGTCGGTCGGTCGCCTGACGGAACTCGTCGGGCGAATCGACGACGGTGATCTGACCGTTGCGTTCGGTGCACCCGGGCGAGGGCTCCCGGCTATCCTCGACTTGGCCGTCGAGGCTGTCGCCGACGGCGACGGAACAGTCGAACCCGATCCGGGGTTCGACCTCTGGCTGAATACGATTCCGCGACAGGGAAGCGAGACGGTGCGAACGGAAGAAGCGATGTTCGCGTCGCTCGCGCCCCTGAATCTCACGGAGTAAATCCATGCCACAACCAAGCAGACCACGAAAAGGCTCGATGGGCTTTGGCCCGCGCAAGCGCGCGACTGACGAAGTCCCGCGCATTCGCTCGTGGCCCGACGACGACGGCGCACCCGCGCTGCAGGGCTTCGCTGGCTACAAGGCCGGCATGACCCACGTCGTCATGGTCAACGACGAAGCCAACTCCCCCCGCGAAGGGATGGAGGAGTCGGTGCCGGTGACCGTCGTCGAGACGCCACCGATGCGTGCCGTCGCCCTGCGAGCCTACGAACAGACGTCGTACGGACTGAAGCCGACAACCGAAGTGTGGACCGACGAGTTCCATTCGGAACTCGACCGCACGCTCGACCTGCCGGCGGAAGATAGCTTCGAGGACGACGCGGACGCGCTCCGCGAGGCCGTCGCCGACGGTTCGGTCGACGACCTTCGCGTGATCACCCACACGGTGCCGAGCGAACTCGCGAACGTCCCGAAGAAAAAGCCCGACGTGATGGAAACGCGCGTCGGCGGTGGCTCGCTCGACGAGCGCGTCGACTTCGCACTCGACCTCCTCGAAGACGGAGGCGAGCACGCGATGTCCGACGTGTTCCGTGCCGGCGAGTACATGGACGCGAGCGGTATCACGAAAGGCAAGGGTACCCAAGGCCCCGTCAAGCGCTGGGGCGTCCAGAAGCGGAAAGGCAAGCACGCCCGCCAGGGCTGGCGGCGACGCATCGGGAACCTCGGGCCGTGGAACCCGTCCCGTGTGCGTTCGACCGTCCCCCAGCAGGGTCAGACGGGCTACCACCAGCGGACGGAGCTCAACAAGCGCCTTATCGACATGGGCGACGGCGACGAGGCCACCGTCGACGGTGGCTTCGTCAACTACGGCGAGGTCGACGGGCCGTACGCGCTCGTCAAGGGCTCGCTGCCGGGTCCGGACCAGCGCCTCCTGCGCTTCCGACCCGCCGTCCGTCCGACCGACCAACCGCGCCTCGACCCCGAGGTGCGCTACGTTTCAACCGCATCCAACCAGGGATAACCAATGCAAGCAACAGTACGCGATCTGAGCGGCGAGGATGCGGGCACGGTGGACCTCCCCGAGGTCTTCGAGACGGCCTACCGGCCGGACCTCATCAAGCGTGCCGTCCTGGCCGCACAGGCGAACCGAAAACAGGCGTACGGTGCCGACCCCTACGCCGGGCTTCGAACCCCGGCAGAGTCCTTCGGTAGTGGCCGCGGTATGGCCCACGTGCCCCGTTCGAACGGGCAGGGTGCCCGCGTGCCCCAGACGGTGGGTGGACGCAAGGCGCACCCGCCGAAAGCCGAGAAGGACCAGGGCAAGGGAATCAACGACAAGGAGCGCAAACTCGCGGTCCGCTCCGCCATCGCTGCGACGGCGGACGCCGAACTGGTGGCCGAGCGCGGTCACGAGTTCGATTCGGACCTCGAACTGCCCCTCGTCGTCAGCGACGACTTCGAGGATCTGGTCAAGACCCGCGAAGTCGTCGATCTGCTCGAAGCGCTCGACGTCCACGCGGACATCGAACGCGCAGACGACGGCCGGAGCATCAAGGCCGGTCAGGGCAAGGCCCGCGGTCGGAAGTACCGCGAGCCCAAGTCGGTGCTGTTCGTGACGAGTGAGGAGCCGTCGAAGGCGGCGCGCAACCTCGCTGGTGCGGACGTAACGACGGCCACACAGGTCAACGCAGAGGACCTCGCGCCCGGCACGCACGCCGGTCGCCTGACCCTCTGGACCGAGAGCGCGCTCGCGGAGGTGAGCGACCGATGAGTACGATCATCGAGCATCCGCTCGTGACCGAGAAGGCGATGGACGAGATGGACTTCGGTAACAAGCTCCAGTTCATCGTCGACATCGACGCGAACAAAGCCGAGATCACCGAGTCGATCGAGTCGCGCTACGACGTGACGATCACGAAGGTGAACACGCAGATTACTGCGCAGGGCGAGAAGAAGGCAGTCGTCCGGCTCTCCGAGGACGACGACGCACAGGAAATCGCCTCGCGAATCGGGGTGTTCTAAGATGGGACGACGAATTCAAGGCCAGCGACGTGGTCGCGGTGGGCCGACGTTCCGTGCCCCCAGCCATCGCTACAAGGCCGACCTCGAACACAAGAAAGACGAAGAGCGCGATACGATCAGCGGCGAAATCGTCGACATCGAACACGACCCGGCTCGCTCGGCGCCCATCGCGTCGGTCGAGTTCGAGGACGGCGACCAGCGCCTCATCCTCGCCCCCGAGGGCGTGACCGTCGGTGAGACGATTCAGGTCGGCGTCTCCGCCGAAATCAAGCCCGGGAACACGCTCCCGCTGGCCGAGATTCCGGAAGGGGTCCCGGTCTGTAACGTCGAGAGCAGCCCCGGTGACGGTGGGAAGTTCGCACGCGCGTCTGGGACGAGCGCACAGCTCATGACCCACGACAAGCGCGTGACGGTCGTCAAACTGCCGAGTGGGCAGGTCAAGCGCCTCAACCCGCAGTGTCGCGCCACGGTCGGCGTGGTCGCGGGCGGCGGTCGAACGGAGAAGCCGTTCGTCAAGGCCGGCAACAAGCACCACAAGATGAAATCGCGTGGCACGAAGTGGCCGCGCGTCCGTGGTGTCGCGATGAACGCCGTCGACCACCCGTTCGGTGGCGGTGGCCGACAGCACCCCGGTCAGCCCAAGTCCGTCTCGCGGGACGCCCCGCCGGGACGGAAGGTCGGCGACATCGCATCGAAACGGACCGGACGCGGAGGTAACAACTAATGAGCTCGGAATACCGAACCGGCCGTGAAGGTGAGTTCACCTACCGCGGCCACACGCTCGACGAGTTGCAGTCCATGTCGCTCGACGAGGTCGCGGAACTGCTCCCCGCTCGACAGCGGCGAACCATCACTCGAGGATTCTCGGTCGAACAGGAGAAGTTGCTCGAGAAGGCGCGCGGCGCGGGCGAGGAGGAGACGGCGAACGACCCGCTTCGTACGCACCTCCGAGACATGCCGATCCTGCCCGAGTTCGTCGGGCTGACCTTCTCGGTCTACAACGGCCAGGAGTTCCAGCGTGTCGAGGTCGAACCCGAGATGATCGGGCACTACCTCGGCGAGTTCCAGCTCACCCGAACCTCGGTCGAGCACGGTCAGGCCGGCATCGGCGCGACCCGGTCCTCGAAGTTCGTGCCACTCAAGTAACATATGGGAATCAACTACAGCGTCGAGGCCGACCCGGAGACGACCGCCAAGGCGATGCTCCGAGAGCGGCCCATCAGCATCAAGCACAGCAAGGCCATCGCCCGCGCGATCAAGGGCATGACCGTCGCCGACGCCGAGGCGTACCTGCAGGACGTGATCGACGAGAAGCAGTCGGTCCCGTTCAAACAGCACAACTCCGGTGTCGGTCACCGGAGCGACATCGACGGCTGGGACGCCGGTCGCTACCCCGAGAAGGCCAGCAAGGACTTCCTGAAGCTCATCGAGAACGCCCGCAACAACGCGGACGAACAGGGCTTCGACGGCGAGTCCATGACGATCAACCACGTCGCCGCCCACAAGGTCGGCGAACGACAGGGTCGCAAGCCCCGTGCGTT
Source organism: Haloplanus vescus (assembly GCF_900107665.1). Classification (NCBI taxonomy): domain Archaea; kingdom Methanobacteriati; phylum Methanobacteriota; class Halobacteria; order Halobacteriales; family Haloferacaceae; genus Haloplanus; species Haloplanus vescus. Next base: position 414,224 of record NZ_FNQT01000002.1, on the reverse strand, counting down.
CGGTCGCGCGGACCCATGGAACACCACGCTCTGTGACGTCGAACTCATCATCGAGGAGGACGAGGAATAATGGCTGACGAACACCAGTTCATCGAGAACGGACTTCAGCGCTCCCAGATTGACGAGTTCTTCGCGGACGAACTCGGCCGCGCGGGCTACGGCGGCATGGATGTCGCCAAGACCCCGATGGGGACCCAGATCGTCCTCAAGGCCGAGAAGCCCGGAATGGTCATCGGCAAGGGTGGGAAGAACATCCGCAAGGTGACCACGGAACTCGAAGAGCGGTTCAACCTCGACGACCCCCAGATCGACGTGCAGGAGGTCGACGAACCCGACCTCAACGCACGCATCGTCGCGGACCGACTGGCCAACGCCCTCGAGCGTGGCTGGTACTTCCGCAAAGCGGGCCACACGACCATCGACCGGATCATGGAAGCCGGCGCCCTCGGCGCCGAAATCGTCCTCTCCGGGAAGGTCACGGGCGCTCGCTCGCGCGTCGAGAAGTTCAACCGCGGCTACATCAAGCACAACGGCGAACCCGCCGAGTCCATCGTGGATGAGGGGCAGGGCGTCGCCGTGATGAAGCTCGGTACCATCGGCGTGACGGTGAAGATCATCCCGCCGGGAGCCGAACTCCCCGACGACTTCGAAATCGCCGAAGACGCCGACATCGAACCGGTCGAGCAGGCCGCGGAGACGGGCGAAGGCGTCGAGGAGCTCCTCGAAGAGGAGCCGGGCGACGTTCCGGACGTTGGCGAAGGCGACGATGTCGAGGTGCCCACCGAGGGCCCCGAGGACGTCATCGACGAGGAGATCGACGAGGAAATCGTCGAGGAAGTCGTCGAAGAGACCCAGACCGACGACGACTCGGAGACCGACGACTCCCCCGAGGAGACGGTCGACGAGTCCTCCGAGGACGAAGAGGAGCTCGACGAGGACGTGGCCGAGGAGGCCGCGGACCTCGTCGAGGAGATGGAAGAGTCTGCTGAAGACGAACCCGCCGACGACGAGGAGGACACGTAAATGGCGATTCTCCACACCGCAGAGATTCGCGACATGACGCCCGCCGAACGCGAGGCGGAACTCGAAGAGCTCGAGACGGAACTGCTGAACGCCAAGGCCGTCCAGGCCGCTGGTGGGATGCCCGAGAACCCGTCGCGAGTCGGCGAACTGAAGAAGACAATCGCGCGAATCAAGACGATTCAGCGCGAAGAAGGCGATATCTGATGGCACTCACACCCGAAACCCTGGTCCGACACGAACTCAACGGCCTGCACGCGCGGGTCGTCGAGTCGACGAATCCCGACGCTGTCGGGATTAGCGGCCGCGTCGTCAGCGAGACGATGCGGACGCTCAGTCTGTCGGCCGGGTCTCGGGTGCGACGCCTCCCCAAGTCGGGGACGACCTTCGAATTCACGATTCCGTGCACAGATGAAGCCGCCGACGCCGCGAAGGTGTCGGGGACCGCGCCCAAACTTCCGCCGGAAACTGCCAGCCGAACTGGTCAGTCTGACGGTTGCGAGGACGCGGCCTACGTTACGGTGGATGGCACACGACTGCTCTCACGACCCGCCTTGCGAACCGAGAAGGCAGGTGTATCCACATGGCGATAGGACTGAACGTAACAGAACCGGAGGACGCCTGTACCGACCAGCACTGTCCGTTCCACGGATCGCTTTCCGTGCGCGGCCAGACGCTGGAAGGTACGGTCGCCTCCACAGCAATGGAAAAGACGGTCGTCGTCGAGCGCGAATACGACGTTCGCGTTCCGAAGTACGACCGATACATGAAACGCCGGAGTCGCATTCCGGCCCACGCACCTCCGTGCCTGGGTCTCGAGGAAGGCGACACGGTCCGCATCGCGGAGACGCGACCCCTCTCGAAGACCAAATCACACGTGGTCGTCGAGCGACTGGGAGGTGACGAGTGATGGAGGCGCTGAAGGCCGACGTCACCCGTGGCCTCGCTAAAGGGTCGCTGATCAACTGCGCCGACAACACCGGCGCTCGCGAACTGAAGGTTATCAGCGTCGCGGGCTACTCCGGTACGAAGAACCGACACCCCAAAGCGGGCATCGGCGACAAGGTGACCGTCTCGGTCACCAAGGGCACGCCGGAAATGCGCCGGCAGGTGCTGGAGGCGGTCGTCGTCCGCCAGCGCAAGCCCATTCGCCGCCCGAGCGGCACGCGCGTCAAGTTCGAGGACAACGCCGCCGTCGTCATCGACGACATGGAAGAGCCTCGCGGGACCGAAATCAAGGGTCCTGTTGCGCGCGAAGTCGCCGAACGCTTCGGGAGCATCGCATCCACGGCAACGATGATCGTATGACTCGACAGCCACACAAACAGCGCACACAGAAGCGAAACGCGCCCCTGCACGAGCGACACGACCAGGTCCGAGCCACGCTGGCCGACGACCTCCGCGAGGAGTACGACCAGCGTTCGGTCCGCGTCAACGCGGGCGACACCGTCGAGGTGCTCCGCGGCGACCACGCCGGCGAAGAAGCCGAAGTGGTCGCGGTGGACCTCACGGACGAGGTCGTTCACGTCGAAGACGTGACCGTCGAGAAGGCCGACGGCGAAGAGGTGCCCCGGCCGCTCGACGCGAGCAACCTTCGCGTGACCGAACTCGACCTGGAGGACGACCGCCGGCAGGCGCGTCTCGAAGGAGGTAGCGAATGACGCGACACCAGAAGCGACTCTCAGTACCGAAGTCCTGGCCGGTCGAACGGAAGACCGCGACGTGGACGGTCAAGGCCGGTGCCGGTCCGCACGGCGAGGCGGGGGTTCCCCTGCTCATCGTCCTGCGGGACGTGCTCGGCTACGTCGACTCGCGGAAAGAAGCCAACTACGCGCTCAACGAGAACGGCGTGCTCGTCAACGGGGACGCACCCTCGGACGTCGAGCGCCCCATCGGGATGTTCGACATCCTCTCCTTTGTCGAGCGCGAAGAGCAGTACCGCGTGTTCCCGGACGAGGGCGGTCGGCTCTCGCTGACGCCCATCGACGCCGACGCGGCAGGGAGCCGCCTCGGCAAAATCGTCCGCAAGACGCAGGTCTCCGGCGGCGACATCCAGCTCACGCTCCACGACGGCGCGAACGTTCGCGTCGACGCGGGCACCGAGTACGACACCGGCGACTCGCTCGTCATCGACAACGAGACCAAGGATATCGTGGCCCACTTCGTCTACGAAGAGGGTGCACTCGTGACCGCCGTCGCCGGCAGCCACGCCGGCGAAATCGGCGAAATCGACACGATTACCGTGACGCCCGGGAGCGGCGACAACGTCGTCACCGTCACCCAGGACGACGGCGACGGCTTCGAGACCATCGAAGACTACGTCGTCGTGATTGACGAGAACTTCACGGAGGATGACGACGAATGAGTGAAAGCGCAGAGTTCCACGAGATGCGCGAGCCGCAAATCGAGAAGGTCGTCGTCCACATGGGCGTCGGCGAAGGTGGCCGCGAACTCGCGGACGCCGAGGACATCCTGGAGAGCGTCACTGGTCAGCAGAGCGTGCGGACGCAGGCCAAGCGGACGGTCCAGGCGTTCAACATCCGTGAGGGCGACCCCATCGGTGCCAAGGTGACGCTCCGTGGCGAGGACGCGATCGAGTTCCTCGAAACGGCGCTCGCCGTGGCCGACATCTCGCCCCAGCAGTTCGACGACACGGGTAACTTCAGCTTCGGCGTCGAGGAACACACGGAGTTCCCGAGCCAGGAGTACGACCCGAACATCGGAATCTACGGACTCGACGTGACCGTCAACCTGGTTCGTCCGGGCTACCGCGTCACGAAGCGGAACAAGGAGTCGCGACAGATTCCGTCCTCCCACCGACTCGACGCAGACGACGCCGTCGCCTTCGTCGAATCCACCTTTGACGTGGAGGTTACGCAATGAGCGAAAGTGAATCAACCCAGGACGAACGCGACGTGACCGGTGAGCACGCCTCGCCGCGGACCGACGACCGCCACCAGTGTCGTCGGTGCGACCGCGAACAGGGACTCGTCGGGAAGTACGACATCTTCCTGTGTCGGCAGTGCTTCCGAGAGGTCGCGCGCGACATGGGCTTCAAGAAGTATCGATAACAATGGCAGGGAACGATCCCCTCTCGAACGCGCTTTCGGGACTCGACAACGCCGAAAGCGTGGGACATCTGTCCCATACGGTACAGCCCGCGTCGAACGTGATCGGATCGGTACTCGAGGTCTTCTACGACCGCGGGTACATCGACGGCTTCGAGTTCGTCGATGATGGTAAGTCCGGTCGCTTCGACGTCGAACTGAAAGGTGCGATCAACCGCTGTGGCGTCGTCAAGCCCCGCTACTCCGCGGGCGCCGACGAGTACGAAAAGTGGGAGAAGCGATACCTCCCCGCCCGTGACTACGGGGCACTCGTCGTCACGACCAGCCACGGCGTCATGAGTCACTACGAGGCCCGCGAACAGGGCATCGGTGGCCAAGTGATCGCGTACGTCTACTAACAATGAACCGAACAGAACTCCAGATTCCGGACGACGTGTCCGCCGAAATGGACCACCTGGATCTGACCGTCGAGGGACCGAACGGGAGCGTCACGCGACGCCTCTGGTTCCCCGACGTGTCGGTGCGCGTCGAGGACGACCACGTGGTAATCGAGAGCGAAGCCGACGACGCCAACACGCACGCGACGCTCGGCACCTTCGAGAGCCACGTCAGGAACATGTTCCACGGCGTGACCGAGGGCTGGGAGTATCAGATGGAAATCTTCTACGCCCACTTCCCGATGCAGGTCACCGTCGAGGGCGACGAAGTCGTCATCGAGAACTTCCTCGGCGAGCGCGCGCCGCGAACGGTGCAGATTCGCGGCGACACGGAGGTACAGGTCGACGGCGAGGAGATCACCCTCTCCGGTCCCGACAAGGAAGCCGTCGGGCAGACCGCCGCCGACATCGAACAGTTGACGCGCGTCCCGGACAAAGACACTCGTGTCTTCCAGGACGGCGTCTACATCACGAAGAAACCGCAGGCAGGTGGGGCGTAGATGAGCGACGAGATTCAGGACATCGAAGACATCGGTGGCGTCGGTCCCTCGAAAGCGGAAGCGATCCGCGCAGCCGGCTACGAGTCCATCGAGGACCTCAAGGCCGCGAGCCAGTCGGAACTGGCAGACATCGACGGCGTCGGCAACGCGCTCGCAGCGCGAATCAAAGCCGACGTCGGTGGCCTCGAGGTCAGCGAAGAGACCGAGGCCGAAGTCGAAGAGGAAACCGAAGAAGCCGAAGACGAAAGCGAGGAAGCGGAGACGGAGCTCCGTCCCCGCGGCCACGCCGACAAGACGCCGGACCTCGACGACGAGGCCGCACGCGCACTGGTCCAGAAGCGCCGTCAGGGCAAGCCGAAGTTCAACCGGCAGGACCACCACAAGAAAAAGCGCGTCGACCCGTCGTGGCGCAAGCCGCGAGGGACGCTCTCGAAGCAGCGACGCGGTATCAAGGGCAAGGGCGCAGTCGTCGAGGCGGGCTACCGCTCGCCGAAGGCGGCCCGCGGCCTGCACCCGAGCGGCTTCGAAGAGGTTCGCGTCCACAACACGGACGACCTCGAGGGGGTCGACCCCGACACCGAGGCCGTCCGCATCGCGAGCGGCGTGGGCGCGCGCAAGCGCGAACGCATCGAAGACGTCTGCGAGGACCGCGAGATTCGCGTCCTCAACCCGACGTACATCGAGGTCGAAGTCGAGGAGGAAGCTGAATGACTGATCTGAGCGCACAGAAGCGGCTCGCTGCCGACGTCCTCGACGTGGGCGAAGACCGCGTGTGGTTCGATCCGGAGGAACAAGGTGAAATCGCGGACGCGATCACCCGCGAAGACATCCGTGACCTGGTCGATCAGGGCACGATTCAGCAGAAAGACGCCTCGGGCAACTCGCGTGGTCGCGCCCGCGAACGGGCCGACAAGCGAGCCTACGGTCACCAGACCGGTGCCGGCTCCCGCCGCGGGACCGCCGGCGCCCGGAAGAACAGCAAGGAAGATTGGACGAGTCGCATCCGCGCCCAGCGCCGCCGTCTGCGTGAGTTGCGCGACGACGGCCCGCTCGACCGCACCCAGTACCGCGAGCTCTACAACAAGGCTGGCGGTGGGGAGTTCGACAGCGTGGCGCGACTCGAAGCGTACATCGAGAACAACTACGACGTTGAGGTGAGCGACTAATGGCTACAGGCCCACGATACAAGGTCCCGATGCGGCGTCGCCGCGAGGACCGAACCGACTACCACCAGAGGTTGCGCCTGCTGAAATCCGGCAAGCCGCGTCTGGTTGCTCGCGTGAGCAACCGACACGTCAGGGCGCAGCTGATCACACCCGGTCCCGACGGTGACGAGACGCACGTGGCCGCCTCCTCCGAGGACCTCGATGAGTACGGCTGGGACGCCCCCACGGGCAACCTCCCCAGCGCGTATCTCACGGGGTATCTCGCGGGGATGCGGGCGATCGAGGCAGGCCTCTCTGAGGCCGTCCTCGACATCGGTCTCAACACCGCGACACCGGGCAACAAGGTGTTCGCAGTACAGGAAGGCGCAATCGACGCGGGACTCGAAATTCCGCACAGCGATAACGTCCTCGCGGACTGGTCGCGCAATCGCGGCGAGCATATCGCCGAGTACGCTGAACAGCTGGACGAACCGCTGTACAGCGGCGACCTCGACGCGACGGACCTCCCCGAGCACTTCGACGAAGTGCGCGAACGACTGATGGAGGACAATGAGCAGTAACGATTACGGCGACGGCTGGGAACCGCGCACGCGGCTCGGCCGCAAGGTACAGGACGGCGACATCACGTCGATGAAGGCGGCGCTCGAATCCGGGCTCCCCCTGAAAGAGGCCGAACTCGTCGATCAGCTCCTCCCGGGGCTGGACGACGAAGTGCTGGACATCAACATGGTCCAGCGGATGACCGACTCCGGTCGCCGGGTGAAGTTCCGGTGTGTCGTCGCAGTGGGTAACCGCGACGGCTACCTCGGCTACGCCGAGGGCCGCGACGACCAAGTCGGCTCGGCTATCCAGAAGGCCATCGACGTGGCCAAGCTGAACATCATCGAGGTCGACCGTGGCTCCGGGTCCTGGGAGGACCGCGCAGGCGGCGTGAACTCCCTGACGCGGAAGGCGACGGGCAAGGCCGGTTCGGTGACCGTCGAGGTCATCCCCGCCCCGCAGGGGCTGGGACTGGCCGCGGCACCGACCGTCCGTAACATCCTCGAACTCGCCGGCGTCCAGGACGCGTGGACGAAGTCGACCGGGAACACCCGGACGACGGTCAACCTCGCGAAAGCGACGTACAACGCGCTCCAGAACGCTTCGCAGTCGCGGACGCCCCGTCGGGCGCGCCGCAAGCAGCGCGAAACTGAGGTGAACGAGTAATGGAAGCACTCGTCCAGATTCGCGGTGAGGTGAACATCTCCGGCGAGGTGCAGGACACGCTCGAAATGCTCAACCTGCACGCCGTCAACCAGTGTACGCTGGTGCCCGAGACGGACGCCTACCGCGGCATGATCACGAAGGTCAACGACTACGTCGCCCACGGCGAACCGTCGGCCGACGTCGTCGCGACGCTCATCCGTCGACGCGCCGAACCCCTCGAGGGCGCGGCCGATATCGACGACGAGTGGGTGGCCGAGAACACCGACTACGCCGACATCGACGCGCTGGCGGCGGCGCTGGTCGACGACGAGGCGACGCTCCGCGACGCGGGGCTCGCCCCGTCGATTCGGCTGCACCCGCCGCGTAGCGGCCACGACGGCGTCAAGCACCCGACCATCGAGAGCGGCCAGCTGGGCCAGCACTCGACCGAGCAGATAGACGAACTGCTGGAGGCCATGCGATGACGAGCAAGAAAAATCGCCAGCGCGGCTCGCGCACCCACGGCGGCGGGACACACAAGAACCGGCGCGGCGCCGGTCACCGTGGCGGTCGTGGTCGCGCAGGCCGTGACAAACACGAGTTCCACAACTACGAACCGCTCGGCAAACACGGCTTCACGCGCCCCGACTCCGTCCAGGACGACGTGCGCGAGGTGACCGTTCAGGAACTCGACGAGAACGCCGCCCTGTACGTGGCGGAGGGTCTCGCCGAGGAGAGCGGTGACGGCTACCAGATCGACGCCCGCGACGTGGCCGACGACGGCTACGCCGCGGACGTGGTGAAAGTGCTCGGTGACGGCCAGGTTCGCAACGAACTGTCGGTCGTCGCGGACGCGTTCACCGCGAGCGCCGTCGAAAAGATCGAGTCCGCCGGCGGTAGTGCCGACCTCTCGGAGCGAGCCGAGACGGCCGACGAGGCGGACGACGCCGAGGAGACAGACGAGGAGTAAACCGATGGGATGGAAGGAGACCGCCGAACCGGTGCTGACGCGGATGCCGTCAGTCGCGCGTCCGGAGGGGCACGTCCCCTTCCGGCGCAAGCTCGGCTGGACCGCAGGCGTCCTCGTGTTGTATTTCTTCCTGACGAACATCCAGCTGTTCGGGCTGGATGCCGGCACGCAGAGCGACCTGTTCGGTCGCTTCCGATCGATTCTCGCCGGGTCGAGTGGCTCGGTCCTGCAGCTCGGGATCGGCCCCATCGTCACCGCGAGCATCGTCCTGCAGCTGCTGGGCGGGGCTGACCTGCTCGGCTTGGACACCGACGACCCCCGCGACCAGATCCTGTATCAAGGCCTCCAGAAGTTGCTGGTGGTCGCGATGATCTGTCTGACGGGGCTGCCGATGGTGTTCGCTGGGAACTTCCTTCCGGCCGATCCGGCGGTCGGGCAAGCGCTGGGCATCGGACTGACCGGTGTACAGGGCCTGCTCTTCCTCCAGATCGCTGTCGGCGGGATCCTCATCCTGTTCATGGACGAGATCGTCAGCAAGTGGGGCGTCGGCTCCGGTGTTGGGCTGTTCATCATCGCCGGCGTGAGCCAGCAGCTCGTCGGTGGGCTGTTCGCCTGGGAGGGCCTCGGCGGGACGGCGGGCTTCTTCCCGACGTGGGCCGCTATCCTGACCGGCGCACAGGAGATCGCCTCGCCGCTCACCGCACAGGGGCTGCAGGCGCTCCTACTCGGCCAAGGGCAGTTGCTCGCGCTGGTGACGACGGTGCTCATCTTCTCCATCGTCGTCTACGCCGAGAGCGTCCGCATCGAGATTCCGCTCTCGCACGCCCGCGTCAAGGGCGCCCGCGGACGATTCCCGGTGAAGCTCATCTACGCCAGCGTCCTGCCCATGATTCTCGTGCGCGCCCTGCAGGCGAACATCCAGTTCGCGGGGCGTATCCTCAACAGCACGTGGAATCAGATGCCGGCGTGGCTCGGCCAGTACAGTAACGGACAGCCCATCTCCGGGCTGTTCTACTATCTGGCCCCCATCCAGACGCGAGCCGACTGGATGTGGTGGCTGGCCGGCACCTCGGCGGAACCCTGGCAGATCATGATTCGAGTGGGGCTCGACCTCACCATCATGGTCATCGGTGGCGCCATCTTCGCCATCTTCTGGGTGGAAACGACCGGGATGGGCCCGGAAGCGACCGCCCAGCAGATTCAGAACTCCGGGATGCAGATTCCCGGATTCCGGCGCAACCCGCAGGTCATCGAGAAGGTCATGGAGCGCTACATCCCGCAGGTGACGGTCATCGGCGGTGCGCTCGTCGGCCTCCTCGCCGTCGGCGCCAACATGCTCGGCACCATCGGACAGGTGTCCGGAACCGGACTCCTGCTAACTGTCTCCATCACCTACAAGCTCTACGAGGAGATTGCGGAAGAGCAGTTGATGGAGATGCACCCGATGATGCGGAACATGTTCGGCGGCGAATAACGGACATCTCCCCTTTTCTTTCGCGTCGCTAGCGGCCCCGAGCGACTGCTCGGTTCGCTTCTGTCGCGTGTCGCTCAAATCCGCGGTTGAACGTACGAAAGGCACTTATCAGAACCGTCCCACGCTTCCCAGCGCATGCCAGCAACTCGCCGGGAACTCGTGGCAGCGCTCGGTGTTGCGCTCGGCTCGGCCGGCTGTGTCTCCACGCCGTCGAGACGGTCCGACGGCGCCACAGCAACCTCGCCGGCCACGTCCTCGACCGAGAGCCGCCAGGTGTCGATGGGGACGACGGTCACGGTCAGTGGCACCAGCGTGACCGTCGAGAATCCACGCGTGAGAAAGGCCGTCGTCACGCCGGGGATGGCGCACACGCGCGTCGTGGCGAACGCGGGGCAGTTCGTCGTCGTGGATATCGCAGTCGATGGCGCAACGCCGGACCAGCCCTTCGACCGCGAGTTCCGGTCGGCCGTCGACGGCGAGACGAGAGACGGAAGCGACCCGCTCCCGACGACGGACGCGGGTGGCTACGCGTTCGCGCTCCCAGCGACCCGTCACGACCGGGGCGCGATTCAGTGGGCGACCGACGAGACGGACGTATACTGGACGCTCCCTCGAGCGGTGCTCGGGTCACTCGCCGTCGAGCCGATATTCTCCGTGACGGCGTTCCGGGTCCCGCACCGCGACGGCGAACGCGTCTTGGAGTTGACGGTCGCCAACGAAGGGGAGCGCGACGGCCACTTCGCGGCTCGCGCCTCCTTCGACGGGTACAGCGGCGGGAGCATTGTGGAGTTCCCCGTTCCAGCGGGCGAGTCGGAGACGTACACGGGGCGACCGGGCGACGTGTTACTGTATTTCGAGAACCACGGCGGCGAGACACTCACCGTGGAGTATCCGGCGGACGAGGGGCTCAGAAGCATCGAACGGACGGTGAGTTCGTCGGCGACGGAGGAGTGAGAGTACTCGCCGAGCCACGGCGTCGAACAGGCTTATCCCACTCCCAGCCGACGAGCGACCCATGCCGACCGTCACGCCCCGGTGTTGTGGCTCCATGCGCCTCGACGCGAGCGTCCTCGTGCAGGGCGAACGCGGCACCGTCGAAGCGCCCTCCATCGTCTACCTCATCGAGGGCGAACAGACGATTCTCGTCGATACGGGCTTCGGACCGGTCGAGTTGATGGCCGAGTACCACCCGAGCTACCGCTGTCACCGTGAGCCGGGACAGGACCTGCACTCGATTCTCGACAGCGAGGGCCTCGCGCCGAGCGACGTGGACGCCGTCGTCCTCAGCCATCTCGACTGGGACCACTGCTACGGCCTCGACGCGTTCCCGGAGGCGACGGTCTACGTTCAGCGCGAGGAACTAGCGTACGCCGTCACCCCCTATCCGATACACGCGGACCGATACGACGCCACGTCGCTGGACCGAGAGCCGCCGTGGCTACCCATCGACCTCACGCCCCTGTCGGGAGAAACGGAGCTCTGCCCGGGCGTGACAGCGTTCCCGACGCCGGGGCACACGGTGGGTCATCAGTCGGTGGCCGTCGAAGAAGAAGGGGAAACAACGCTCGTCGCCGCCGACGCGGTCCAGACGTTCGAGAACGCGCCGGAGGACGACCCGATTCCGGGGCAACCGATGGACGACGTGGCGTGGTGGGAGAGCGCGACGGAGGTACTCGACCGGGCGGACCGCCTCCTCCCGGGACACGAGTGGGGGGTTCTCGACGCCGAGCCGGTGGGGTTGGCGGACTGATTTAACTGGCTGCCGTGCGCGGAGCGTGTATGGACACGGAACACGTCTTCGGCGTCGCCACCCCCGTCGTGGGGATGGTGCATCTCCCGCCACTGCCCGAATCGCCGCAGTTCGACGCGGACGCGGGGCGCGCTGCACTCCACGAGGCGGCCCGTCGCGACGCGGAACGTCTCGAATCCGGCGGCGTCGACGCCGTTCTGGTCGAGAACTTCGGTGACGCACCCTTCTACCCCGAATCGGTGCCGCAGAGCGTCGTCGCCGACCTGACTGCGCTGGTCGACACCGTGCGGGCGACGACCGACCTGCCGGTCGGGGTGAACGTCCTCCGCAACGACGGCCCGGCGGCGATGGCCGTCGCCGCCGCGACCGGTGCGTCGTTCGTCCGGAGCAACGTCCACGTCGGCGCGCGCGTCGCCGACCAAGGTGTGTTGGAGGGGCGCGCCCACGAGACGATGCGGACGCGTGACCGCCTCGATGCGGACGTGCGAGTGCTCGCCGACGTGGACGTGAAGCATTCGGTCCCGCTGGGGGCGGAGACGTCGATGCTCGGCGACGCCGTCGAACGCGGCCTCGCCGACGGAATCGTGGTGAGTGGCTCGGGAACGGGACAGTCGACCGAACGCGAGGCCGTCCGGGCGGCGGTGGACGAACGCGACGCACTCGGCCTCGACGTGCCGGTGTTCGTCGGGAGCGGCGTGACCGCCGAGACAGTCGCAGAGACGCTCTCGATTGCCGACGGCGTCATCGTCGGCAGCGCGTTCGAGGAGGGCGGCGAAGCCGGCAATCCGGTGTCGGTCGACCGCGTCGAGCGATTCGTCGACGCCGCGGAGGCGGGGCGGTAGTCACACGCCCCAAATCACGACGATGCCGGCGACGGTGACGAACGACAGGAAGAGTTGGAGGGGGCCGCCGACGCGGAGGTAGTCCGAGAACTTGTAGCCGCCGGGGCCGTAGACGAAGAGGTTGGTCTGGTAGCCGACCGGCGTAATGAAGGCTGTCGACGCCGCGAAGGTGACGGCGAGGACGAACGAGAACGGGTCCGCCCCTATCTGGGTCGCCGCTTCGACGGCGACGGGGAGCATCAACACGACGCTCGCGTTGTTCGAGATGACGCCGGTGATGATTCCCGTCGCAAGGTAGAACACCCAGAGGACGCCGATGGGCGGGAGGACGAGCCCCGTCATGGCGACGAGGGTTCCGAGGATATCGGCGCCGCCGGTCTGTTCGAGTGCCATGCCGAGCGGAATGACGCCAGCGAGGAGGAAGATGACATCCCACTCGACGGCGTCGTAGATTTCGGTCGGGTCGAGGACGCCCGTGGCGACCATGGCGACGACGCCCGCGAGGGCGGTGACGAGGATGGGAAGCGAGAGTGCCGCGAGCGACTGGAAGGCGGCGACGCCGGTGACGCCCGCGAGCGCGGAGCCGAGGGTGGCCCACGGCGCGGCGGCGACGCCGATGACGCCGGCCATGATGGCGATGGCGTGGGGAATCTTCTCGGAACGGTAGTGGGGTTCGTCGGGTTCGTGGGCGACGATGAAGTCCTCGTTGTCGGAGAGGCGGTCGATGCTGTCGGGCGGCGCCTGAATGAGGAGCGTGTCGCCCGCGCGAATCGTGCGGCGGTCCATGTGGTCGCGGACGGTCTCGCCCCGACTCCGGAAGGCGAGGACGTTCGCGTCGTAACGCTGGCGGAACGTGGAACTCGCGAGGGACTTGCCGGCGAGGAAGGAGCCACGCGGGATGACGACTTCGACCAGCGTCTGGGCGGACTCCGTCTCGGGTTCGAGTTCCGCCTCGGTCTGTGGCGGACTGCCGGTGAGCGTGAGCGTATCGCGGTCAGCTAGTTGGCTGACAGTGTCGCGGTCGGCACGGAGGCGAAGTAGGTCGCCCTCGTGGACGGTCATCTGCGCGAGCGGTTCGATGTACTCCTCGCCGTCGCGGACGATTTGGAGGATGTCGGCGTCGAATTCGACGCTGTCGATGGCGGTGCCGACCGTCTGACCGACGAGCGGCGAGTCGGGTTCGACGACCACTTCGGTCAGATACTCCTCGATTGCGTACTCCGTGACGTAGTCTTCGTCGACGGGGACGCGCTCGGGGATGAGGCGGTGGCCGATAGTCATGAGATAGAGGCTCCCGGCGATGAGGACGATGACACCGAGCGACGTGAACTCGAACATGGAGAAGGGGTGGCCGAGCAGTCGCGCCGACACGTCGCTGGCGAGGATGTTCGTCGAGGTGCCGATGAGAGTGAGCATCCCGCCGAACATGGAGGCGTACGAGAGCGGGAGGAGGAGCTTCGAGGGAGAGGTCTTGCCCGCGTGCGCGAGGTCGGTGATGACGGGGACGAGGATGGCGACGACGGGCGTGTTGTTGATGAACCCGGAGACGGGGCCGGCGACGCCGATGGTGGCGAGCAACTGTCGGTCGCGATTCGTCCCGGCGAAGGCGGTCATCTTGCGGCCAAGTATCTGCACGAGGCCGGTGCGACTGATGCCCGAACTCAGGATGAGCATCGCGAGGACGGTGATGGTCGCGGGGTTCGAGAACCCGGAGACGCCTTCAGTCGCCGAAATTTGAGAGAGATTCACGACGCCGTCGCTCCCGAACACCATCAACAGCACCATCAGGAAGATGGCAGTCACGTCGATGGGCAGGAATTCCGTCACGAACAGGACGAGCGCGAGCGCGACGACGCCGAAGACGAAGAGGGCGTCCGCGGTCACCGAGAGCGACGCCACGTCGGCAACGAGAGCGACCGTCGAAAGTGACGAACCAGACGAGAGCACGCTTCGATGGATGGAGAGCGGGGAGCGTGTTCAAGATACCGGAGGGACTGTGCGGCGTGCCATCACCCGCACCAACAATCATGAAGGTTTATTATGGATGGGCGCTATGGAGAATATACGATGCAACGCGTCGTACTCGTATGCTGACCGTGGTTCGATGACGCAACGCCGTTCGACCACCGACGCAGCATACGACACACCCCAATGAGCACGTCCCGACGCACGACACCGAAGAACCGTTCGACGATAACCATCGACCCGGTCATCCCGCTGCAGCCGCGTTCCGGAAACGGGCCGACGACCGACGGCCGGCGCGACAAGCCGGAACCGAACGCGGAACCCGAATCGACGGCGGCGGTCCCGATGATCGACGGAGGCGGCCTCGGGCCGAAGCCGACGACGAACTGACGGTCACCCCACCATTTTTGCCGCCCGTAGCGGCGCGCGCGACGCCTATCCGGCAAGGGTTTTGCCTGCCGAGGTCCAACTACGTCTATGGACGAATCCGAACTCGAAGAGGAACTCCGGAACTTCGGCGTCGACGTTCACGACGTCGACGAAGTCGACCCCGTCGAACTGTCGTACATTACGGCCTATCCGGGCGACGAAGTCAACCACATGGAGATGGGCAAAGTGCTGAACGCCTTCCTCGACATGGAGGAAGACGACGATTGGGAAGCGACGCGGGTCGAGGCGACCGTGCTTCGGTTCGAGGACGAGGTGCTGAACACGTGGCACGCGAAAGCCGAGTGGTTCGAGGGGCTTCGCGAGTACCGAATCTCCGAAACCGAGTTCTCCACGCGCGTCCTCGAAACTCTCGAGGAAGACCTGGAGTGACAGGTCGGTGACCGCGACACACTCACGCCGTCGCTTCGACGTCGCGACGCGGACGCTCAGTTTCGAGAGCGAGGGGACGCAGTGTCGCGGTCGACTCTATCTCCCGGACCGACCGGCGACACCGCCGGTCGTCGTCTGCGCTCCCGACATCGCCGCCGAGCAGACGTTCGGCTACCCGGCGTACGCCGAGCGATTCGCACAGGCGGGCTACGCCGCCTTCGTCTTCGATTACCGCGGCTTCGGCGAGAGCGACGACGCCGACCCCGCGGGATGGTTCGGCGGCGAAACGCACCACCTCGTCGACCCCGCGGCACAGGTGGCTGACTTGCAGGCGGCAATCGACCGCGTCGCCCGACTCGACGGCGAGCGACGCCGCGTCGCGCTCTGGGGCTACGGACTGGGCGGCGGACACGCGATTCGCGTCGCGGCGAACCGCCGCGTCGACACCGTCGTCGCCGTCGCGCCGTTCGTCGACGGACGGGCGTTCGCCCGCGCTCGCTCGCCCCGCTATCTGGCGCGAGCGACTTGCGCCGGCGTGCGTGACCGCCTCGCGGACGCCGTCGGGCGGTCGAACACCGTTCCCGTCGTCGGCGGACGCGACGAGTTCGGCCTCCTGCCGCGCCCGACCGGCGACGCGTATCTCGACTGCGTGCCGCGGACGAGCGACTGGCGGAATCGGACGCCGGCGCGGTCGCTTCTCGCCTTGCTCCGCTACCGACCGCTCGCCGACGCCGCCGACGTGAGCAGTCCGACGCTCCTGCTAGCCGCCGACGCGGATGACATCGCACCGCCCGACGCCGTCACCGCGGCGGCAGACCGAATCGACCGCTCGACGTACGTCCGCCTGCCGGTCGGGCACGTCGACCCCCTCGGCCGGGCGTTCGAGGCGTCGGTCGCCCACCAACTCGCCTTCCTCGACGACGCCCTCGGCGACTAGGCCGAGCGCGATGGCACAAACCCCCGTTTGACCCTCCCCAAAGGCTTTGCCGGGGCCACGACTTGCCACGGGTATGCGCCGTGAAACAACGCTTGCCGCGGGTGCGGCGGTCGTGGCCCTTCTCGCCGTCGTCGGCGCCGTCGTCGCGCCCGGGGCCCTCGCCAATCCCAGTGAGGACCGCCCGGTCCGACCCGGACCGGTCGACATCGCGGGGATGGACATCTCGTCGGGCGAGGTGACCGGTGATACGGTCACGCTCCGCGTCGACACCCAGTTGTCACACCGTGGGCCGCCGACGCGGAACGTGAGTCTCCGCGTGCAGGCCATCGACACGGAGTCGGGGCTGGTCGCGACCACCCGGACCGTCGACGTCGGCGACCTGACCGAGGAGCGCGAGACGGCGGTGCCGACGAACCTGACCGTCGAACGCGAAGGCGGCTACCGAATTCAGGCGGTCGTCTACCGCGACGGACAGCGAGTCGACAGCGGACAGCGCGAACTCCAAGGGTTGGAGGCGCTCCAGCCACCCTACGCCCAGAGCGACGTGCAGTTCGCCAGCGCCGACGCGCTCCCGCCGGTGGCGTTCTCCATCGCCGAGACGGACGGGAATCGGACGACGCTCGACCTGCAGATGGCGCTGACGAACACGGGCGACGACCAACCGGAGAACCTACGCGTGACGGCGACGCTGCGACAGGCCGACTCGAACATCGTCGCCAACCGCGCGGACGTGGCGGTGGGGTCGATACGGCCGGGACGCACGGAAACCGTCTCGACGCAACTGACCGTGCCCGACGGCTACAACTACTACATCGACGTGGTCCTCTGGAAGGACGGCGTCGTCATCGACAGCGCTCGGGGCGCGGCGAACCTCGACCCCACGGAGACCATCAGCGTCAACGAGACCCAACGCGACGTGGAACTGCGCGTGAGTGACTTCAGCGGCGGGAGCGGGGCGGACCGACCGCGACCCGAAGAGACGGAGATGGCGACTTCCGGCGGCGGCCCCGGCTTCGGCGTCGTCGTCGCCGTCGTGGCGCTTCTGGCCGCCGCCCTACTCGTCCGGAGGCAGACCAATGAGTGAATCCAGTACCCAAGAGAGCGAGTCCGAGCAGACCGAACCGACGGCAGAGACGAGCACCAGTAACGACGTCCGGCGCTACGCCAACTACGCCATCCTGTTGGTTCTCGGCTTGCTCGCGTTCGTCGCCGTGATTCGCCTGTATTTCAGCGTCTCGAACGTCATCACGACGTGGATCACCAACGAGTACCGGTCGCTGTTCCAAGCCGCGTTCAACCTCATCGTGGTGCTGGCGGCCGGCGTCGGCATCTCGTACCAGCTCCGACGGCTGTACGGCTAGCTGACGAGAAGCCAAGCGAGGAAGACGGCGACGCCGCCCAGTCCCGTACTGAGGACAGCGTGGACCCGAAGTTGGTCCAGCAGTTCGTGCGCGTCACCCGAGACGGTGAGGAGTTCGTGCACGTCGCTCCCGATTTCACACCGGGGGAGGAAGTCCATGGCGACGTGGAGGAATAGCCCGGCCGCGAAGCCGAAGACGACGCCGCGAAGCGCGGGGACGGCGGGGAGTTGAATCAGACTGGAGACGATGGCCGCGATGCCGACGCCAGCGGCTGGCAGGAGCAAGAGCGTCGGGTCGCGGTCGTTGGCGGCGAGTCGGCGGGCCGCCGCGTACCCCGCCGGGCCCTTGTGCGAGACGATAGCGAGGCCGAGGACCGGCCCGAGTTCGGGCATGTTTCCGTAGACGATACCGATGATGACGCCCGCAGAGAGCGAGTGGGCCGTGAGCGCCGCAGCAGTCCGGTCGAGTGGGAAGTCATAGTGTGCCAGTCGGTGGCCGATGGTGTGGCCGGCGAAACCGATCAGCAATCCGAGGGCGATGCCGAACCCGCCGAAGGTAGTGTGATGGCCGATGGCCTGCGGGACGAGAAAGACGGCAGCACTCGTCACCATCGCACCGGCGGCGAGTCCGTACCCCCACACGAGCGCCCACGAGCGCCCGCCCCACGACCGACGCCCGAGAGGGATGCCAAGAGCCATAGCGAGAAAGGCGACCCACGAGATACCGAGAAGCTTCCACGTGCCGGCGGACGCCGCGAGTGCGGAGAGGGCGACCAAGGCACCGACGGCGGCACCACCGACGACCGATATTCGTCTCATATTAACAACTAACTGCCAGCAATTAATAATACGTTCGATTTCTGGACTCCCGGCCACGAACCGTGTGAACGTTTGTCTATCTCTGTGTTCAGTTAGGTGTTCGCGAACTTTACTTCGCAATTTTTAATCTGGTCTGGCACTGAGGTGTGAGTACATGAGCAACTCGTCTGCGAACGACGGTTCGTCCGACCACGACTACTACCTCCCCGGCGTCTCGGCACCGACGACGGCCGGGCCCATCGAACAGTTCCTCACCCGCCTGTTCCGCCGTCGCGGGCGCTTCTGAGCGAAGCGAACCGAGGCTATTTTGCGCGTGCCGCTCCGTCTCTCGGGGGATGAACCTCCGCTCGTTCGACCCGGTCCACGTCGTCGCGGCACATCTGGCGGTCCTCGTGGCCGTAATCCATCTCGCCCTCGGCGTCAGTAACTGGCTGACGTATCTGAGCGCGGGTATCCTCCTACCCCCGGACCTGCGCTGGCCGCTCTTCGTCGTCTCGGGGCTGGCCATCGTCGTCGGCCTCGTCGCCGCCATCGCGGGCGCCGACCGCCGGCCGCTCTATCTCGGCGGCATCACGCTGATGGTCGTGTACGTCGTCGGCTACTTCGCGTGGCACGCGAGCGGCCACCGCCCGCTGTTCGTCGTTGGGGCGGGCACCCACCACCACGGCTCGACGCTCGCGTATCTGGGCGCCCACGTCGTCGCCGGACCGGCCGAGACGCTCTCGCTGGTCTCCGAGACGGCACTCGCCGCCCTCCTCGGCTATCTCCTGTATCGAGAGGCGTGACGCGACACACGCTTTTGTTGCTCGTCCGCGAAGCGCCCGCATGGAGCGTGACCCGTTCGTCGTCGTCGGTGGCGACGCCGCCGGCCTGAGTGCGGCGAGCAAGTTCCGACGCGAGACCAACCGCGACGTCGTCGTCTTCGAACGCGGCCAGTGGGTGTCCTACGCCCACTGTGGCCTCCCCTACTTCGTCGAGGGGTCGGTCGACCGACTGACCGACCTCCTCTCGCTCTCGCCGAGCGACATCGCCGAGCGAGGCATCGACCTGCGCCGCGGACACGAGGTGGTGGCCGTCGACCCCGCGGCCCGGACCGTCACCGTCGACGCCGGCGACGAGCGATTCGACCAGCCCTACAGCGAGTTGCTGGTGGCGACGGGCGCGCGGGCGACGACCGGCGACTTCGACGCGTCGCTCGACGGCGTCTTCACGATTCACGGCCTCGACAGCGCCGCCGCACTCGACGCGTATCTCACCGCCCCCGACGCCTACGACCCCGCCCGCCTCGGCGACGGCCCCGTCGACGAGGCCCGCGTGACTCACAACGCGGCGCTCGACCCGCCGACGCGAGCGGCCATCGTCGGCGGCGGCTACGTCGGTGTCGAGATGGCCGAGGCGCTGACCGCCCGCGGCGTGGCGGTCCACCTCTTCCAGCGCTCGGGGCACGTCCTCCAACCGTTCGGCGCGGCCGTCGCCGAGCGAGTGGAACCACACCTCACCGAACGGGGTGTGACCGTCCACACCGACGCGACGGTCGACCGCCTCGTCGGCGACGAGCGAATCGAAGCAATCGTCGCCGACGGCGAGCGTTTCCCCGTCGAACTCGCGGTTCTCGGCGTCGGCGTCCGCCCGAACACCGCCGTCCTCGACGGGACGGGCGTCGCCCGCGGCCCGAACGGCGCGATACGGACCGACGCCTACGGGCGGACGAGTCTGCCCGCCGTCCACGCGGCGGGTGACGTGGCGACGGCGCGACACGCAGTAACCGGGACGGAGACGTGGATTCCGCTCGGACTGACGGCCAACCGCGCGGGGCGAGCGGTCGGCGCCACTGTTGCCGGCGACCCCACGCCCGTCGGCGACGTGGCGGGGACGGCGGTGGTGAAGGCCTTCGAGATGGAGTGTGGACGGGTCGGTATCGTCGACGAGGCGGCGGCCGCCGACGCGGGGTTCGACCCCGTAAGTGAGACGATTACCGCGGGGTCGCGGTCCGGGTACTACCCCGGTGGCGACGAAACGACGGTAACCCTCGTCGCCGACCGCACGACCGGGCGCGTCCTCGGCGGCGCCATCGCCGGCCGGGACCGCGCCGCAATTCGCGTCGACACGCTCGCGACGGCCATCGAGGCGGATCTGACCGTCGCGGAACTCGAACGCCTCGATTTGGCCTACGCCCCGCCGTTCAGCCCCGTCTGGGACCCCGTCCTCGTCGCCGCGAAAGTCGTGACCGGGAAGCTGTAGCCCGATTCGGGCGGGCAGTATATACGGGTCACGTCCCTACGCCGTGGCATGGACGGTAGCCCGGCGATAGGGTCGGCCGATGGTCGGTCGGTCGTCGTCGTCGGCAGTGGCTTCGGCGGCCTCTCGACGGCCTGCTATCTCGCCGACGCCGGTGCCGACGTGACTGTGTTGGAGAAAAACGAACAGCTCGGCGGGCGCGCGAGCCGATTACACGCCGACGGCTTCCGCTTCGACATGGGCCCCTCGTGGTATCTCATGCCCGACGTGTTCGAGGACTTCTTCGGCGACTTCGGGCGGACACCGAGTCAGTACTACGAACTCGAACGACTCGACCCCCACTATCGCATCTTCTTCAAAGACGGCGACCAAGTCGACCTCGTCCCCGACATCGACCAGAACCGCCAGCTCTTCGAGTCCTACGAACCCGGCGCGGGCGAGGCTCTCGACGACTACCTCGACCAAGCGGCCTACACCTACGACGTGGGCATGGAACATTTCGTCTACGAAGACCGCTCCCGCCTCCGCGATTACGTCGACTCCGACGTGCTCCGATACGCGCGCGGCCTCTCCCTGCTTGGGACGATGCAGGGCCACGTCGAGGACTACTTCGACCATCCCAAACTCCAGCAAATCGTCCAGTACTCGCTGGTCTTCCTCGGCGGCGCGCCGAACAACACGCCCGCGCTCTACAACCTGATGAGCCACGTCGATTTCAACCTCGGCGTCTACTACCCCGAGAACGGACTCGGCGGCGTCGTCGACGGCGTGGTCGCCATGGCCGAGGAACTCGGCGTCGACTTCCGAACCGGCCACCCCGTTTCGGAGATTAGGGGCCGAGAGGGTGGCTTCGCCGTCCGCACCGAAGACGGACGCGAGTTCTTCCCCGACGAGGTGGTGTCGAACGCCGACTACGCCCACACCGAACAGGAGTTGCTCGTCCCCGAGGACCGCCAGTACGACGCCGACTACTGGGACTCCCGCACCTACGCCCCTTCCGCGTTCCTCCTGTATCTCGGCGTCGAGGGCGACGTCGCAGACCTCGAACACCACACGCTCGTCCTCCCGACCGACTGGGACGACCACTTCGACACCATCTTCAGCGACGACCCCTCGTGGCCCGAGGACCCCGCATACTACCTCTGCGTTCCCTCGAAGACGGACGACAGCGTCGCTCCCGAGGGCCACAGCAACCTGTTCGCCCTCGTCCCCATCGCGCCGGGACTGGACGACGGCCCCGAACGACGCCAGCAGTTCCGCGACCTGTTGCTCGACGACATCGCCGACCACACCGGCGTCGACCTGCGCGACCGCATAGTCTTCGAGAAGTCCTTCTGTGTCTCCGACTTCGCCGAGCGCTACAACAGCACCAAGGGGACCGCACTCGGCCTCGCGCACACCCTGCGACAGACCTCGCTCCTCCGCCCACCCCACGTCTCCGACGAGGTGGACGGCCTCTACTTCACGGGGTCGTACACCACGCCGGGCATCGGCGTCCCCATGTGTCTCATCAGCGGACGGCTGACGGCCGAGACGATGGCACGCGAACGCCGATGACGCTCCGCTATCTCCTGAAACTCTCGCGTCCCCGCTTCTGGCTCTACCTCGCCGGGCCCGTCGCGGTGGGCGTCGTCTACGCGGCCGACTCGACGGCCGACCTGTTCACGCCGACGACGCTCGCACTCTTCGCGTACTTCCTCCTCCCCGCGAACGTGCTCCTGTACGGCGTCAACGACGTGTTCGACGCCGACGCCGACGCCGAGAACCCCAAGAAGGAGGACCGAGAGGTTCGGTATCGCGGCCAGCGAGTCGTGCCACTCGCCGTCGTCGCGAGCGCGGCCCTCCTCCTCGGCCCCGCCGCGCTGACGCCGCGACTGGCGTGGCCGTGGCTCGCCGGCTTCCTCGTCTTGGGCGTCGCGTACAGCGCACCACCACTCCGACTGAAGACCCGCCCACCGCTCGACTCGCTCTCGAACGGGCTGTACGTCCTCCCCGGCGCCGCCGCCTACGCCGCCGTCGCGGGCGCACAGCCCCCACTCCTCGCCGTCGCCGCCGGCTGGGCGTGGTCGATGGCGATGCACACCTTCTCCGCGATTCCCGACATCGACCCCGACCGACGGGCGGGCATCGAGACGACGGCGACCCGCCTCGGCGCACGCGGTGCCTACGCCTACTGCGCCGCCTGCTGGACCGTCGCCGCGCTCGCGTTCGGCCTGCTCGACCCGCGGCTGGGCGCACTGCTCGCCGTCTACCCCGTCGGCGTCGCGCTCGTTCGGTGGGCGGGCGTCGATACCGCGCGTGCCTACTGGTGGTTCCCCGCCGTCAACACCGTGGTCGGCGCGCTCCTGACGATGGGCGGTCTCTGGAGGCTCGTCCATGGCTAGCACTCGCGACGAGGTGCAAGCCCGCCTCGACGAACTCGTCCGCGACAACCGCGTCACCATCGCCGTCGTCTTCCCCCTCGTCGGCGCCGTCCTCCTCGTCGCCAGCGCGGAGGGGGTCGTACCGCCACCGCTGGCGTTCGACCCGTTTCTCATCCTGCTGGGGACGCTCGTGATGCGCTCGCCGCTCCTCGTCGGGATGGGGCCCCTGATAGACCGCCGGGCCGCTCTCGGCGTCGGTGCGCTCGCGGGCTACGCCTATCTCATCGAGTACGTCGGCCTGCGGACCGGATGGCCCTACGGCGAGTTCCACTACGCCATCGACCTCGGGCCCACCATCGCGGGCGTCCCCGTCGGCCTCCCCGTCTTCTTCCTGCCACTCGTCTGCAACGGCTACCTGCTCTGCCTCCTGTTGCTCGGCGACCGGGCGCGGTCCGCGGCCGTTCGACTCCCCGCCGTTATTGCAACCGTCGTCGCCATGGACCTCGTCCTCGACCCCGGCGCCGTCGCACTCGGCTTCTGGACCTACCCCAGCGGTGGCCCGGTGTACGGCGTCCCCCTCTCGAACTTCGCGGGCTGGGTGCTGTCGGCGACGGTGACCGTCCTCGTCCTCGACAGGGTCCTCGACCGAACGGCGCTGCTCGACAGACTCGATTCCTGTGAATTTGCGCTCGACGACTTGGTGAGTTTCGTCCTGCTCTGGAGCGGCGTCAACGTCTACTTCGGCAACTGGGGCGCGGCCGCCGTCGGCGGCCTGTTCGGACTCGGACTCCTCCGGACGGCGCGCTTCGACGTGCCGCTCAGGTAAGTCGGCGGAGGCTGTCGACCGCGCCACGCAGGAGGCGGCGAGCGAGACCCGGCGTCCGCTCGCGATTCGGCGTGGTGGCGTCCGGATGGTCGGGAATCGCGCTCACGCGCCGGAAGACCGTCTCTGGGTCGCGATTCCACGCCCAGTGCCAGCGCGTGAGTGCGACCAGCGCGAGCTTTCGAGCCGTGCTAATCTGTGGCGTCTCCGAGAGCACGTCGTAGTCTCGCGCCCGGATGAGGCGATGGTGGTCCGCGTAGAGGACGGCGGCGACCAACACCGGGAACTGACAGTCCTCCGGGAGCGCCTCGATGCCGGCGACGCCCTCGTGATAGAGCGCCTCCGCCCGCCGGAGTTCGCGCTCCATCGCCTGCTTGAAGCCCTCGCTGGTCTCGAAGTTCCGTATCTGGGCCTCGGAGACGTCGTACGCCGACAGCGTCTCCAACGGCAGGTAGATACGGTCGCGTTCGACGACGTCCTCGCGCACGTCGCGGAGGAAATTCGAGAGCTGGAAGGCCTCGCCAAGCGCCGTCGCGTGCGGGCGCGCCCGGTCGTGGTCATCGGGGTCCATCACCGACGTCATCATCCGGCCGACGGCGGCCGCCGAGCCGTCCATGTACGCCCGCAACTCCGCGAACGTCGCGTACCGACTCTTGCTCACGTCGGTCAGCATCGCGTCCACGAACGTGTTCACGTCGTCGTCGGGGATGTCGTGAGTCTCGCGGAGGTCGGCGAAGGCTTCGAGCACCGGGTCGTCTGTCGGCTCTTGACCCAGTGCCGCCGCTCGCAACCGTTCGAGTTCCGCGCGCTGTTCGGCGGGCGGAACCCCCTCGGCGTCGTCGACCACCTCGTCGGCGACGCGGAAGAACGCGTAGAGGACGTAGGTGGACTGACGAACCCGTTCGGGGAGGAGTCGCGTCGCGAGGTGGAACGTCTTGCCCGTGCGACGCTGAATCGATTTCCCGCGGGCGACGCCGTCGTCGCTCACCACGGGTGACCCTCCATCCGTCCGACCGTCGTGCCCGGGACGCCATCCGGGAGTACATCACGCCCCGTCATACTCACCAGAACGTGTCGCTGCAGTCGTAGACGACCCCGTGGTTCGGACAGACGTACTTGCAGTGACGGCGGTGCATCGCCGCCGCACAGTGAGGACAGGGTCGACCACTCTGAGCGGACATGGCCTTATATATCATACACAGCGACATCATTGTTCCGCCGGTCGCACCGGAAGTGTCCGAATCGGAACCTTCGGCGGCAGACGTTGACCAGTCCGGGCAGGTTACTCGACGCTATCGACAGATGTGACGGGCGATGCCGGCGAAAAAAGAAAACGTCGCGTCGTTAACGATTCAGCACTCGGACCAGCCACAAGACTCGCAGGTCTTGCAGCCTTCGGAGTAGTAGAGGCTCATGGAGCCACACTCCGGACACTCGGGACTCTCGCCGGCGGCGAGGAGGTCCTCGGTGTCGTCGTCGACGGCCGTCGCAGTGCCGTCATCGGACGGCGCCGCTGCCGCGGCCTCTCGCTCAGCCTGTTCGAGTTCGGAGAGGTTCTGCTGTTTGGGGTAGGGCTGGTCGATTTCGCCGTCGAGGTAGCGCCGCATCGCCGTCCCGATGGCGTCGGGAATGGAGTTGATCTGTTCGCCCTTGTCCCAAGCGACCTTCGGCGAGCGGATGCCCTGCAGTTCGGAGGCAATTTCGCGCGGGTCGACGCCCGAGCGAAGCGCCGTCGAGATGGTCTTGGCCAGCGCCTCGGTGAAGGAGGCGGTGAAGCCACCGGAGTTGCCGATGTTGGCGAAGAGCTCGAACGGCTGTCCCGCGTCGTCCTCGTTGATATTGACGTAGAGCTTCCCGTAGCCGGTGTCGATGCGCTGGGTGACGCCGTGGAGCACGTCCGGACGCGGGCGCTTCGTCCCGAGTTCGCGCTCGCCGTCCGCGGCCGCGAGCAGGTCGTCGAGTTGGGTGTCGAGGGCGGCCTGGACGTCCTCGTTGTCGAGGAAGCCCTGCAGCCCGCCGAACACCTCGTTCATCTGTTCGACCAGCATCTCGGCGGCCTCGCTCTCGTCGGAGAACTCGGCGTTCTGGGCGCGGGTCGTCAGCACCTGCTTCGAGCGCGTGCCGTCGCGGTAGACGGTGACGCCCTTCCCGCCGTTGTTGTAGATGTAGCGGTACACCTCGTCCATGTCCTCCATCGAGGCGGAGTTGGGGAAGTTACAGGTCTTCGAGATGGCGGAGTCGACGCCCTCCTGACAAGCACACTGGACCGCGGCGTGTTGCTTCCCGGAGAGGTCGCCGGTGACGACGAACAGTTCGCCGATGGGGTCCGGAACCGTCTCCAGCCCCTCGACGCCGTCGAACTCGTTGTTCGCCATCTGCTCTTGGGCTTCCTTCTTGACCGCGTCGATGTCGAGGTCGTTGGCCTCCAGCGTCCGCAGGAAGTAGTCGTCGAACTCAACGAGCATCTCGTCGCCCTGCACGTCGTCGGAGACGTTCTTGTAGTAGGCGACGTTGTAAATCGGCTCACAGCCACCCGTGGTGTTGCCGACCATCGACGTGGTGCCCGTGGGGGCGATGGTCGTCGTGTTGTGGTTGCGGACCGGGAAGCCGTCTGCCCACTCGTCGGCATCAAGGCCGGTGTGGTGCTCGAACCACTCGCGGTACTCGGTGGGGTCGGCGTACTTCGAGTCGTCCCAGTCCGAGAACGTCCCGCGGTCCCCAGCGAGTTCGTGGGAGGCCCACTTCGACTCGTGGTTGATGTGGGTCATCAGCTGCTCGGCGACTTCGTTCCCGGTGTCGCTCCCGTAGCGGATGCCGAGCTGGACGTACAGCTGTGCCAGTCCCATGACGCCAAGGCCGATTTTCCGCATCTCGCGGACCTTCTGCTCGATTTCGTCGACCGGGAAGTCCGACATGGTGACGACGTTCTCGAGGAAGCGCGTCCCGTACTCGATGCGATGGTCGAACGCGTCCCAGTCGATGGCGTCTTCGAGGAAGGCGTCGACTGCCTCGGCCTCGGTGTCGTACTCGTCGGCGTGCTCGTCGGCCCAGACGCGCCAGTCCGGGGCGTCGAGGTCCGCGAGCGTCGAGAGGTTGATGTGGCCGAGGTTACAGGCCTCGTACTCCTCGAGTGGCTGTTCGCCACAGGGGTTGGTCGCGAGGATGCGATGGTCGGGGTGTTCCTCCACGTCGAAGGAGTGCTGCTTGTTGACGCGTTCGAGGTAGATGACGCCCGGTTCGCCGTTCTCGTGGGCGCCCTCGACGATGTCCTCCCACATCACCTCTGCCGGCAGGGAGAGCTCCTCGCCGACTTCGACGTACTCGCCGAGGTCGAACATGTCGTAGAGCTCCTTCGTCTCCGGCGTGGCGATGTGTGGCTCGCCCGTCCGGGGGTTGGTGAAGGTGAACTCCTCACCCTCCTGCAGCGCGTCCATGAAGTCGTCGGTGATGCCGACGGAGATGTTGAAATTCGAGAGGTGACCCTCGACGGCGTTGCGGAGGTGTTTCGGCACCTTCCCCTCGTCGTCGATGAGTTCGCGGGCCTCCTCGAGCGCCTCGGTGAAACTGTTGTGCGTGTAGTCGTCGGGGTCGTTGAGGCGGAGCGTGTGCGCCAGCGAGACGTCCTTGTTCTTGGCGTGGATGAACTGGATGACGTCGGGGTGGGAGACGCGCATGACGCCCATCTGGGCACCGCGGCGCGCGCCGCCCTGCGCGATGGTCTCGCACATCTGGTCGAAGGTGCGCATGAACGTGATGGGCCCGGAGGCGATGCCGCCGGTGGAGCCGACGGGGTCGCCGTAGGGTCGGAGTCGCCAGAAGGCATAGCCCATGCCGCCACCGGACTGGAAGACCTGTGCGGCCTCCTTGGCGGTCTGGTGGATGTCGTCGATGTCGTCCTCGGGGGAGTCGACGAAACACGCCGAGAGCTGCTGCAGTTCGTCGCCCGCGTTCATCAGGGTGGGCGAGTTGGGCATAAAGGAGAGGTCGCCCATCAGCGTCTCGAACTCCTCGCGGGTGTCCTCGACGACTGCGCGTACGTCCTCGGGCAGCTCCGGAACGACCGTCTCGTAGGAGAACTTGTTGACGTTGTGCTCCGAGAGGGTCGTCTCGGCGTCGTCGTCAACGGTGGTCCCCGCACCGAACACCTCGGCCGCGAGCTCGTCACGGCGGGGGTGGTCGGGCTTCAACTGGTCGGGGGTGACGGTAATCTCGACGTCCTGCTTGCGTGCCTCAAACACGGCCTCCGCGAGCGCGATGTTCTTCGCGACGCGCGGGAAGAGGTCCTCCGGTTCCTCGATGAGGTCGCCGTCCGCGTCCTTTCGAAGGTAGCGCGCGGGCAGGATGTTGTGATACGCGTTGGCGGTGAGTCGGTCTTCGAGCGTCTCGCCGTCTGTGCGTTTGATCGGTAAGTCCACTTCGTCGGTGTCGATGTCGTGCGTACTCATGTCTGGTGTGAAGGTTGCGGGTCCCGGCCCGGCAATTGGCTCAATCCGCTCGTGGATACACGGAATCAGAGCGTAAAGGCGTTTGTTCTCGTCGCCGAAGTATCCGATTCCTGTCCACTTCGTGTGACGGGCTGTGGCGCGATGCCCTGGGTACGCACAATCATCCCGGCGCGACACATATAACGGTATGTAGACCGGAGTGAAAGTGAAATTCGAGTGTCGAAATCGCCCGATAGCGCCCTATTATCCAGTAGAAACGGAGGTTGTGGAATAACCACGAGAACAGCCGAGTTACCGATAGTCAAGTGACATAATGTGACACACGCTGTTCAACGGCTCGAAGGCTCCCCTCGATTACCTCTCCAGATTATGATATAACGGTAACGGGAGCGAACGGCGATGTACTGCCCACAGACTTATGCGCCCGCTGTGAGTCGTAATCGGACATGTCGCTCTCGCCGCAAGTGGTGCTCCAGCTGGGTGGCCTCCTCGGTGGACCGTTCGGCCAACTGCTCGTCGCCATCGTCGCCATCGGCGTCGTCGTCCTCGTCGGGCGCGTCGTCCTGAAAGTCGCATGGCGACTGGTGACGATTGCCGCCCTCGTCGTCGGCGTCCTCCTGCTAGCGTCCATGTTCCTCGGGTGACCTAGGCCCTCGCGTCCGGCGTCCGGACGCGGTGCAGGAAGTTGTCGATGACGTCGTGACCGGCGGCGGTCAGGACGCTCTCGGGGTGGAACTGCACGCATTCGATGGGGTGCTCCCGGTGGCGGACCCCCATCACCAGGTCCACCTCGTCGTCGTCGGTGACGTGTGTCGTCGTCGCCGTCACCTCGAAACAGTCGGGGACGCTCGTCGCTACGAGGGAGTGGTAGCGCCCGGCGCGGAATCCCTGGTCGAGGCCCGCGAACACGCCCTCGCCGTCGTGGTCGACGGGGTAGGCCTTGCCGTGGATGGGTTCCGGCGCGTGGCCCACGCGCCCGCCGTAGGCGTAGACGGCGGCTTCGAGGCCGAGACAGACGCCGAGGGTCGGTACCGTCTGGCTCACCTCTCGGAGGACGGCAGTGGTCACGCCCACGTCCCGGTCGTTCTTCGGGTGCCCCGGCCCGGGACTGATGACGATGGCGTCGGGGTCGACGGCCCGAACCTCGTCGAGCGTCGCGGTGTTTTTCAGCACCTCGACCTTGATTTGCTCGCCCGTCCGCGGGTCGGGGTGGTCCGAAATGTACTCGACGAGGTTGTACGTGAACGAATCGAAGTTGTCGACGACGAGGACCTTCATCGCGTCGCCTCCGGTTCCGTCGCCGTCGTCTCGATGCGTTCGAGGGCGTCAAGGACGCCGCCCATCTTCTGTTCGGTCTCCTCGTACTCGCTCGCGGGGTCGCTGTCGGCGACGATGCCCGCGCCCGCCTGCACCGTGATTCGGTCGGGGTCGCCGTGGTCGACGGTTGCCGTCCGGATGACGATGGCGAACTCTGCGTCCCCGGACCACGAGTAGTAGCCGACGCCGCCGCCGTAGACGCCGCGGGGCGCTCGCTCCAGTCGGTCGATTATCTCCATCGCTCGCACCTTCGGCGCACCGGTGAGCGTCCCCGCGGGGAACGTCGCGCGCGTGGCGTCGAAGGCGTCGAACGGCGGCGTGCGCTCGCCGCCCGCGGTGGGGTCCGACCCCGTCGCGAGACGCCCCGTCACCGTCGATTCGATGTGCTGGACGTGGGAGTATTTGAGCACGTTCATGAACTCCTCGACCCGGACCGACCCGGGGTCGGAGACGCGGCGCACGTCGTTGCGCGCCAGGTCGACTAGCATCGTGTGCTCGGCGCGTTCCTTGCCGTCCGCGAGCATCTCGCCCGCGAGGCGGCGGTCCTCGACGGGACTCGTCCCGCGCGGGCAGGTGCCCGCGATGGGGTTCGAGACGACGCGGGTCCCCTGCACCGACACCAGCGTCTCGGGGCTGGCGCCCACGATGGAGCGGTCGCCGTGCCGGAGGTGGTACATGTACGGCGAGGGGTTGACCGAGCGCAGCGACTCGTAGAGGCCGAGCGAGTCGATGTCGCCGGCGAGCTCGCGCGTGCGCGAGATGACGCCCTGGTAGATGTCGCCGTCAAGAACGTGCTCTTTCGCCGTCCGCACGGCGTCCTCGTAGGCCTCGCGCGGGCCGGCCTCCTCGCCCGTCCGGACGAAGCCACCCGTCTCGGGCGGGGCGGCGTCGGCCAGCGTTCGCTCGATGTCGCGGGCCTCGGCGACCAAGTCGTCGTACACGTCTCCGGGGTCGGCGTCCGGTCCGACGACGGGCGTGAACACGAGTTGGATGGCGTCCTCGGCGTGGTCGAACGTGAGCGTCCGCGTCGTGAGGACGAACTCCGCGTCGGGGACGACCGGGTCGGGGCGGTCGACGCCCACCTCGTCCAACCAGAGGTCGTACACCGCGTCGTAGGCGAGGAAGCCGACCAAACCGCCGTCGAGTTGCTGGCGGTCCGCGTCGGGGAAGCCGACGCGTTCGAAGTCGGGCAGGGTCGTCCGGAGAGCGTCGAGGACGTCCGCGTCGTCGGCGTCGTCGAGACCCGCCGATTCAGCGACGAGGTCACCGGTCGGGCCGCCCAACGCGTCGACGGTCACGTCCGTCCCAGTCACCGAGACGACGGCGTCCGGGTCGTAGCCGACGAACGAGTAGCGCGCGTGGCGGTCCGCACCCTCGTCGTCGGCGGTGAACGCGCCCTCGGGGTCGCTCGACGGCGTCTTCTCCGCGCTCTCGAGCAGGAAGCCGTAGTCGCTCCGGTCGTCGAGGGCGGCGTACGCCGACAGCGGCGACGTGTCAGCATCGAGCGTGACGGCGAGACGGGCGACGGCCGGGTCCGTGCGGTCGGCGAGGCAGTCGACGAACGCCTCTCGGTCGCGGTCGGGCGTCACGCCGGTACCTCCACGTCCGCGTTCCGGAGGAACGAGCGGACTGCGTCGTGGTCTTTCTCGCCGCCGGTCTGCTCGACGCCGCTGGACACGTCGACGGCGTAGGGGTCGACCGTCCGCACGGCGTCGGCGACGTTCGCCGGCGTCAGGCCGCCCGCGAGGACGACCGGCGACGAGAGGTCCGCGACGAGGTCACGGGCCGCCTGCCAGTCGTGTGTCTCGCCCGTCCCGCCGGCACCGGACTCCGTCGTCGAGTCGAGGAGGATGGCGTCGGCGACATCGTCGTATCGGCGCGCCTGGTCCGGGTCATCGGCGTCGACGGCGGTGATAACGTCCGCGCGCGCCTCGCGCCGGATGTACCGGATGTCGGTCTCGTCGAAGTCGCCGTGCAGCTGGATGGCGTCGGGGGTGACGGCGCCCGCGAGTTCGACGGCGCGGGACGCCGTCTCGGGCATCGCGACGAGGACTGTCGAGAGAAAGGGCGGCGCGGCGGCCACGAGGTCCGCGGCGCGTTCGGGAGCGACTTCGCGCGGCGTGTCGACGGACACCTCGGTGAGGATACCGACGGCGTCGGCGCCGGCGTCGGCCACCGCCTGCAGGTCCGCCTCCGTCGTCACGCCACAGATTTTCGAGCGGACCATCAGACACCTCGCAGGTCGTCCAGCGTGGCGGCGGCGGCGCCCGAGTCGATGGCTTCGCGTGCCGCCTCGACGCCCGCGGATAGGTCCTCCGCAGCGCCCGCGATGTAGATTGCCGCGCCCGCATTCGCGAGGATGATGTCACGTTTCGGCCCCGTGACCGACCCGGTGACGATGCCCTCCAGGTCCGCGGCGTTTTCCTCGGGGTCGCCGCCGGCGACGGCCTCGATGGGTGCCTGCTCCAGTCCCATGTCCGCCGGCGTCAGCGTGTACTCCGTCACGGTGTCGCCGTCAACTTCCGCGACGGTGGTCGCGTCGTGGAGCGCGATTTCGTCCATGCCGGACCCGTGGACGACCAGCGCCCGTTCGACGTTCATCTTCGCGAGCGCGCGAGCGAGGACGGGGACGAGGTCGGGGTCGTAGACGCCGACGACCTGTGCGTCCGCACCGGCGGGGTTGGTCAGCGGCCCCAAGATGTTGAACACCGTCCGCATCCCGAGTTCCTTCCGCGGGCCGATGACCGCCTTCATCGCCGGGTGGAACACCGGCGCGAGCATGAACCCGATGCCATCGCGTTCGATGGCCGACTCGACGGCCGGCGGTTCCGCTTCGACGTTCACGCCCGCGACGTCGAGAACGTCCGCGCTCCCCGACGAGGAGGAGACGGAGTAGTTGCCGTGCTTGGCGACGGCGACGTCCGCCCCCGCGGCGACGATGGCGCTCGTCGTGGAGACGTTGATGGTGTCGTAGTCGTCGCCGCCGGTCCCGCAGGTGTCGACCAGCGGCGCACGGTCGGGGTCGATGGTCCGCGCCGCATCGCGCATCCCCTGTGCGAAGCCAGCAATCTCCGTCTCCGTCTCACCCTTCGACCGAAGCGCTGCCAGCAACGCCCCAATCTGTGCCTCGGTCGCTTCCTCGAAGACGGCCCGGGCCGCGTCCCGCGCCTCGTCCAGTGTCAGATCCTCGCCCTCGGTCACGCGCTCGATATAGTCCTGCATTAATGAACACCAGTGTATGAGTTCGGTTTGTGATGAACAAATCTATACACTTGCTTAAACCTGTCGTCGCGTTCGGGCGGACGAACGGGGGCGCAAGGCGCGCTGGTTCGTGGCTCATATATCCCCCGAAATCGCCGCGCGGGTCGCGGTTCCGAAAGGTTCAATTACTGGCCGGCGGTACGTAGGAATGCGTTCGAAAGCACGTCACGACCGGGTTGGTGGTCTAGTCTGGTTATGACACCTCCTTGACATGGAGGAGGCCGGCAGTTCAAATCTGCCCCAACCCACTACTTTCTACACTTTAACTACCGAGCGTCGCGGCTTCGACACCCGCTCACTCCTCGTCCCACACCTTCGAAACGTGTGTCACGAACTCGTCCGCCGGGAAGCCGTCCTCGTAATCGAAGGAGACAAAGACGCCTTCGTACCGTTTCGAGGGGAAGAAGAAGGCGATGATGTCGTCGAAAAAGAGCGTCTGGGCGTTGAACTGGGATTCGCCGATGAGCGACTTGAAATCGTCGCCCGTGATGTGGTTCGCCATGACCAGTCGGTACGCCTCGTCGAGGTCATCGTCCGAGTAGCGCCCCTTCACGTCGTCACGGACGAACTCGAGCTCCCAGGTCGTGCTTCTGAGGTCCGCGATAGCGCGAGGGGTATGCCCCTCGAAACTCTGTATCGCGTCGGCGATTTTGGACATGCTACGAACTCGTACACTATGTTGAAAAGTAAACTGGTCTGTGTGGACTAGTCCCTTCGCCGACAACTCATCCAGCCCGCTCTACGCGGACTCGACACCCGTCACCTCGATGCGGGCGCCGCCGTCGTCGCTCTCGGTGGCGGCGACGGACCACTCGTGGGCCTCCGCGATGGCGCGGACGATGCTGAGGCCGAACCCCGTCCCGTCTGCGCTGGTGGAGTAGCCCGAATCGAACACGTGAGCGCGTTCGTCCGGGGGAATGCCCGGGCCGTCGTCGGCGACGTAGAACCCGTCGGGGCAGTCGCCGACGGTGATGGTGAGAGTCGCCGCTCGGTCACCTCCCGTCGGGCCGTGGTCGACGGCGTTGCGAACGAGATTCTCGAGGAGTTGGTGGAGGCGGCTTCGGTCAGCGCGGACCGTCGCCTCGGTGTCGACGGCGAGTGTCGCGTCGCCGGTTTCGACGTGTCGCCAGCTCTCTCGGGCGGCGGCGGCGAGCGAGACCGGTTCGGTGTCGTCGATGTACTTCCCGTCTCGGGCGAGTGAGAGGAGGTCGTCGATGAGTCGCTGACAGCGGTCGAGCGACGCGGCGGCGGTGTCGAGGTGGTCGGGGTCGTCGACCGTCTCGCGCGCCAGTTCGAGACGGCCCTGCGCGACGTTGAGTGGGTTGCGAAGGTCGTGGCTGACGATGTCGGTGAACCGCTCCAAGCGGTCGTTCTTCCGTCGGAGCTCCGCCGCGCGCCGTTTGCGCTCGGTGATGTCGCGCAGGACGCCCACGGTGCCCCGAAACTCTCCGTCGGTGACGACGAGTGCGACGTTGGCTTCACAGGTACAGACGCTCCCCGACGCGGTGGTGACGTCCATCTCGAAGGTGTCCCGGTCGTCGTCGCCGGTGAGGAGAGACGTAATCAGCCGTCGCCCCGTCTCGATGTCCTCGTCGTCCATCAGGAGCGAGACGTGTTCGCCGAGAATCGCGTCCCGGTCGTAGCCGGTCAGCTCGACGAACCGGTCGTTGACGAAGGTGAAGTTGCCGTCGGTGTCGAGCGTGTAGACCGGGTCGCCTGACACCTCGACGATGCGCTCGTAGCGGCGGAACTGCCACTCGCGTCGTTCGCGGTCGGTAACGGTGCGGGCGACGCCGACGGCCCCTTCGATGTCGCCGTCGATGGTCAAGGGCGTGAACCGATATTCGACCAGCGCGTGTCCGTGGTTCGGGAAGTCGTCCTCGAACTCGCCGCAGAGTTCGTCACGCTCGCCGGCGAGCAACTCTCGATACGGGTCGTCTTCGGCGGAATCACGAAGCCGCTGGATGAGCGCGCTGTGCCGACCCTCGAGCGTCTGGGGGTCCAAGTCGTAGAAGGACGCGAGAGACTCGTTGGCCGCCACGAACCGCCCCTCGTGGTCGTAGATGCCGACACACTCGGTCATCGCGTTCAGCATGTGCTCGTAGCGACGACGCTCCCGTTCTCGCTTTCGCTGCTCGGTGATGTCGCGGACGATACAGACGTGACCGCCGTCTTCGAGGGGTGCGAGCGAGAGCTGCTTCAGGTACGTGCTCCCGTCGGGGCGGCGCCCGGTCGCCTCCCCGCTCCACGGCGACTGCGCCGCCAGTTTCGGGAACGCCTCGGCCCGAAGTCGCTCGGCTTCGGCGTCCGTGAGCGTGCGGTCCCAACACTCGCCGACCAAGTCATCGGGGGCGATACCACAGATGTCCGCGTAGGCCTCGTTGAGCGAGACGTATCGGCCCGCCGCGTCGAGAATCGCGATGCCCTCCGTCGCCGTCTGCATCGCCCGCGACCGGCGGTGAACCTCGCGCTCGGCGCGGTACTTTTCGACGTAGTTTGTCACCTTGTTCGCGAGGAGCGTGTACTGCTCGGTGCCGCTCGCTTTCTGGAGGTAGTCGGTCGCACCGGCCGAGAACGCGTCACTCGCGACTGTCTCGCTCCCCTTGCCGGTGTAGAGAATAAAGGGGAGGTCGGCGTCCCGGTCACGGACGGTTTCGAGGAAGTCGATGCCGGTCTGTCCCGGCATGTCGTAGTCGGAGACGATACAGTCGACGTCGCAGTCGTCGAGGCGGGCGAGGCCCTCGTCGACGCTGGTCGCCGTCTCGACGCGGAAGCGGTCGTCCTGTCGTTCGAGAAACGTCGACGCGAGTTGGGCGAACGAGGCGTCGTCGTCGACGTGGAGGAGGACGATTTCGTCGAGGCGTTCGAGCGTGTCCGTCGTTGCCATTCGATTACGTCTCCAGATAGCGTGCTACAGACGCGACGGGCCAGCCGATTCGACTATCGTGCTGCTCGCGACGGTCTGTCGGGGCGTTCGGGCGACGGGACGTGTGCGGTGTCTGCATAGGTGAAGCGTGTGAGTTACCGGGTCATCTGTTGGCCAGCAAATATAGCTCGTGATACGCGATGCGTGTCACCATCGGTCGACCACCTGCTCGCCGCCGGCGACTTCGGGGATGATGACCTCGTCGGCGCCGGCGTGGCGGGCGACGGATTCGTACGTCTCGTCGCCGACGCGGACGACGACGGTCAGGTCCGGTGCGAGCTGGGTCGCGAGGAGGGCGATTTGGATGTTCGCGTTCGAGTCGTCGATGGCGGCGACGAGCGACGACGCACGCTCGACGCCCGCGTCCGCCAGCACGCCCTCGTGTCTGGCGTCGCCCTCGACGCCGAGGAAGCCGTCATCGAGGACGCGTTCGTACTGGGCCGGGTCGCTCTCGACGACGACGACATCGCGGTCACGCGCCCGCGCTCGCTCGGCGACGGTCTGTCCGAACATGCCGTAGCCACAGATAACGACGTGGTCGTCGACCGACGCTCGCTCTCGTTGGTTTTTCACGCGTTTGAGTTCCTCCCGAATCTGTCCGCCGAACGCCGCCGTCAACGCCGTCTCGCCGGTCCAGAGGAGCGCCGCGACGAGCGCCACACGCACGACGATGGCGAACGTCTTGACGCGCTCGACGGGTCCCGACCGGGTCTGGTAGTACAGCGCGATACTCGACGGGTCGAGCAGCCAGAACGCCGCGTCGACGAGACCAACGCCGCCGACGTAGACGAACCCGGCGACACCGGCGACGACGACGCCGACGAGCGCCACCACGGGGCGGGCGACGCGGCGCAGTAGCCACCGGTTCGCGACGATGGGCACGTTCGAACGGGCCACCGTGGCCGCAACGCCGCTGTGGGCCTAAAGCGTAGACCTCCGCGCAAAGATTACCGCGTCGGCGGGGTGATTCTCACCAGTTAGGTCGAAGGAACAACTTTCAAGCCATCGTGCGCTGCACGTACACCCATGGATATTTCCGAGATTGCCATCTCCGACTACACCGAAGTCGACGTTGGCGAGCGCCTGGGGAAGGTCCGTTCGATTTTCGAGCGCGAAAATCCGAAGGGACTCATCGTCACGCGCGACGGCGAATACGCGGGCGTCATCGGCGAGCGTGACCTCGTTCGCTCGCGCATCGAGAACGACACGAAAGCGAGCGTGCTGATGAAGTCTGCGCCGCGGGTCGACCGGACCGAGGACGTCCGCGAAGTGGCGCGCGTGCTCGTCGAGGGCAACACCAAGATTGCGCCCGTCTACGAGGGCGAGAATCTGTGGGGCATCGTCACCGCCGACGCTATCCTCGAAGCGGTGCTCGACAGCCTCGACGCGCTGACCGTCGAGCAGATTCGGACCGCGGACGTCGTCACCGTCAACGAGCAGTCCCACGTCGGACAGGCCATCAACCGCCTTCGCAAGCACGGCATCTCGCGGCTGCCCGTCGTCGACGAGGACGGCTACCTCACCGGCGTGCTCACCACGCACGACATCGTCGACTTCGTCGTCCGCGACGCCGACCGGCAGGGACGCGGTGACCGCCGCGGCGACCTCGACCGGATGCTCGACATCCCGGTGTACGACCTCATGAGCAGCCCCGTGCTGACCGCCACGGGCGACGAAACCGTCGAAGACGCCGTCCGACGGATGCTCGACAACGACATCTCCGGGCTCGTCGTCACCGACGAGGAGGGCGGCGACAGCGTCGCCGGCGTCCTCACCAAGACGGACGTGCTCCGCGCGCTCACCTTCACCGAGGAGGGGCAGATGGACGTCCAGATCACCAACGTGGCGCTGCTCGACACCATCAGCCGCGAGGAAATCGTCGAGGAGATTACCGGGGTGGCGGACAAATACCAGGAGATGCAGGTCCAGCACGCCCACGTTCGCTTCCACGAACACAAGGAGAAACTCCGCGGGACGCCGCTCATCCAGTGTCAGATTCGCCTGCGGACCAACCGCGGCCAGGTCGCCGGCACGGGCGAGGGGTACGGCGCCGACCACGCCTTCCACGTCGCCGCCGACACGCTCGAACGCAACGTCCTCGAAGTGAAGGGCCTCATCGCCGACGAGGAGTACCGCGGCCAGCTGCTCCGGAAGCTCGGCGAACTATAGGTCGTCGCTCGCGGCCAGTCCCTCGCCGGTGATGCGGAACGCCGCCGACTCGCCGGCGGGTTTGGACCGATGTTTCTCTAGCGTCGCTCGACGGTTGCCGCCGCGGAACCGGTCGAGTCTGAGCACCGTCCCCGTCCAGTGGTCGAGCGTGTGGCCGCCGAGGCCCTTCGACCGCTCGCCGTCAGGGTCGGTGAACACCTGATTCGTGACGACCGCCGCGAGGTCGTGTTTGCGAGCGAGCGAGAGCAGATGCGTCACCTGCCGGCCCACGCGCCGGAGCGTCTCGCCCGCGTCGTCGTCGTGGCGTTCGAGTCGGTAGAAGCCCGTCGCGCTGTCGAGGACGATCAGGTCGGCACGCGGGGCGAGGTCCGCGGCGTCCCGGACCGCCTCCTCCTGTTCCTCGAAGTCGTGAGCCTCCGAGACGACGATGCGGGAGGTGAGTTCCTCCACGTCGTCGCCGTCGGCGGTCGCCTCGGCGAGTTGGCGGAAGCGGTCGATAGAGAGTCCCTCGGTGTCGATGAAGACGGCCGTCCCGTCGGCGGCGGCGACCTGGACTGCCGCCGAGAGCACGAGATTCGTCTTGCCGGCGGCCGGCGGGCCGTACACCTGCGTGACGGTGCCGCGCTCGAACCCGCCGCCGAGCAGGTCGTCGAGCGGTGGACAGCCGATGGGGACTGGCTCGGACACACACGCACTGGGTCGCTGTGGGTCATAAACCCTCGACACCGCGGCCGGCACGACACGCTTTACAGCGACGGGACCGAAGCAGTGGCGTGATCGTCGTCGCCACCGCGGATTTCGAACTGTACCACGAGGTCGTCGACCGCCTCCGAGAGCGCGGCGTGACGTTCACCACCGTCGAACCCGGCGACGACCTCCCCGACGGCGCGTCGGTCGTCGTCACCGCCCCCGATGACCCAGTTCCGACGGGCGAGGTCGACCACGTGACCGCGACGGCAGACGAGGCACGCCGCGCCGTCGACGAAGCACTCGCTCACCTGCGCGGGGGCGATGGACGGACGGTCGTCGGCGTCGACCCCGGTCCGCGGCCGGGCATCGCCGTCCTCTCCGGCGAGACGGTCGTCGCCGCGTTCCAGGTGCCACTCGGCGACGCCGTCGAGACGATTCGAGACGAGGTGGCCGACGCGCCCGACCCACTCGTTCGCATCGGCGACGGGGCACGGATTCAGAGCGCCCGCCTCGTCAACGATCTCGAAGACGTGACGGTCGAACTCGTCGACGAGACGGGGACGACGCCCTACCTCGGGAGCGGCGCGCGGGGGATGGACGACGTCCTCGCCGCGGTCAACATCGCCCGACTGTCGGGCGAGCGCGTGACCTCGCGAGAGGTCGACCCCACCGCCGGCGAACTCCAGCGAATCAAGGACCGCTCCCGCCAGGTGTCGGCCGACGACCGGACCATCGACGACGCCCTCGCCCGCCGCGTCGCCACCGGCGACCTGTCAATCGAAGAGGCGCTGACCGAACACCGCGAGCGCTAGGTCTCGGCGGCCGCTTCGGCCCGCCGCAACACGTCGCGCACGGACAGGTCAGTCTCGCCCGCCACCGCGAGGGCGTCGTCGTACTCCCCGCTCACGTCGTAGACGACGCCGTCGGCGTCGGTAGCGACTTTCACATCTACCTCGTGAGTCACGCCGTCGATGTCGAGCGTCACCGTCTCGACGGTTCGGTCCGCGACCCAGCGGTGGCCGGCGCCGCCCTCGCGCACGCCGAGCGTCCCCGTCTCCTCGGCGAGGCGGCGCGCCACGCGTTCGGCGTCTGCGGGGTGGACGACCACCTTCACGAGGTGGCCGGGCCGGGATTTCTTCATCGTCGTCGGGACGACGGACACGTCGCGTGCCCCCACCTCGGCGAGTGTCTCCTGAAGCCCGCCGAGTACCTCCGGCGTCACGTCGTCAACGGCCGTCTCCAGCACGCTGATTTCCTCGCGGCGCAGGCCGCCCTCGCCGTCGCCGACGAGGCCACGGAGCACGTTCGGCCGGTTCGGCACGTCGGCGTCGCCGGCGCCGTACCCGGCGGCGTCGATATCGAGCGTCGGTACGCGCTCGACGCCGTCTGCGAGTTCGGCGAGCAGGGCCGCCCCCGTCGGCGTGAGGAGTTCCCGGTCGACCGGGCCGCCACGGAGCGACCAGTCGGCGCCGGCGGCGATTTCGGCGACGGCGGGTGCCGGGACCGGGTAGGTGCCGTGGCTCATCTCGACGGTGCCGCCGCCGGCCGCGACGGGTGTCGTCACCACTCGCTCGACGTCGAGGTCGGCGAGGAGGAGACAGGCACCCACCACGTCGGCGATGGCGTCGTCGGCACCGACTTCGTGGAAGTGAGTGTCGTCGAGGTCGGTGCCGTGGACCGTCGCCTCCGCCTCGCCGAGTCGCCGGAAGGCACCGAGAGCGTCGGCTTCGACGGCGGCGGGGAGGTCGAGCGATTCCACGATGGCGACGACTTCGGCGTAGGTGCGGTTGGGGCCGTGACCCTCGGCGTGAGTGTGGTCGTGTGAATGAGAGTGGTCGTGGGAGTCGTCGTGGCTGTGGTCGTGTGAATGAGAGTGGTCGTGGGAGTCGTCGTGGCTGTGGTCGTGTGAATGAGAATGGTCGTGCGAGTCGTCGTCGCCCGCCTCACCGTCCAAAATCACGTCGACGGTGGTGGCTTCGATTCCCGCTTTCGTCGTGGACCCGACGGCGTAGCGCACGTCGAGGGCGTCGGCGGCGTCGTCGAGGACGGACGGGTCGGCACCGGCGGCGATAAGCGCCCCACAGAGCATGTCGCCGCTCGCTCCCATGCGGCCGTCGAACGCGAGCGTCTTCATACGCGCTCGTCGCACCCGACGGCCAAACGGCTTGCGACCGGTTCCGGAATCGGTAGGGGTTTGTACGCCCCGTTCGTATGTTATTGTATGACACAGGTAGCGGTGCCGTCCCGGAACTCGGTCGGGGGTAGCAACAAACTTATCCCGCATCACGGCGGAAACCCCACCATCCTCGCGGAATCATCATGAACGAAGTGCAACTCGAAGTGGCGAAGGCGTACCCGAACGACTCGGGACGTGGTATCGCCCGGCTCGACCCCGATACGCTGCTTCACCTGAAGCTGTCGCCAGGTGACATCATCGAAATCGAGGGGGCCGACACGACTGCTGCGAAGGTGTGGCGTGCCGACCGGCAGGACTGGAACACCGACACGGTCCGAATCGACGGGTTCACGCGCCAGAACGCGGACGTGGGCATCGGCGAACGTGTCACCATCCGGAAGGCGGAAGCGACGAAAGCCGACAAACTCGTCCTCGCGCCGCCGGAGGAGGCGAGCGTCCAGTTCGGTTCCGACGCCGCTGGGATGGTGAAACGCCAGATTCTCAAGCGACCGGTCGTCGAGCGCGACATCGTGCCCGTCATGTCGAGCACGAACCACCCGTTCATGCGCTCGCCGGGGCAGGCCATCCCGCTCATCGCCGTCGAGACAGAGCCAGAGGGCGTCTGTCTGGTCACCGAGGACACCGACGTCGAACTCCGTGAGGAGCCGATTTCGGGCTTCGAGAAGACCGGCGGCGGCATCACGTACGAAGACATCGGCGGCCTGCAAAGCGAGATTCAGCGCGTCCGGGAGATGGTCGAACTCCCGATGAAGCACCCGCAGATATTCAAGAAGCTGGGCATCGAGCCCCCGCAGGGTGTTCTCCTCCACGGCCCGCCGGGGACGGGGAAAACCCTGCTTGCCAAGGCCGTCGCCAACGAAACCTCCGCGAGTTTCTTCTCTATCGCCGGCCCGGAGATTATCTCGAAGTACTACGGCGAGTCCGAACAGCAGCTGCGCGAAATCTTCGAGGACGCCAAAGACGAGTCGCCCTCTATCATCTTCATCGACGAACTCGACTCCATTGCGCCCAAGCGCGAGGACGTGACCGGCGAAGTCGAACGCCGAGTCGTCGCCCAACTGCTGACGATGATGGACGGCCTCGAAACGCGAGGACAGGTCATCGTCATCGCGGCGACCAACCGCGTCGACTCCGTCGACCCCGCGCTCCGTCGTCCCGGCCGGTTCGACCGCGAAATCGAAATCGGCGTCCCCGACGAGGAGGGCCGCAAGGAGATTCTCCAGATTCACACCCGGGGCATGCCGCTCTCGGACGACGTGAGTCTCGACCACCTCGCGGACGAAACCCACGGCTTCGTCGGCGCCGACATCGAGAGCCTGACGAAGGAAGCGGCGATGAAAGCGCTCCGGCGCTACCTCCCCGAAATCGACCTTGACGAGGAGGACATTCCGCCGAGTCTCATCGACCGCATGATCGTCAAAGACAACGACTTCGGGGGTGCGCTCAACGAGGTCGAACCCTCCGCCATGCGGGAGGTGTTGGTCGAACTCCCGAAGATTACGTGGGACGACGTGGGCGGGTTGGAAGAACCCAAACAGAACGTCAAGGAGGCCGTCGAGTGGCCGCTCTCCTCGCCACAGAAGTTCGACCGCATGGGCATCGAACCCCCGAAGGGCGTGTTGCTGTACGGCCCGCCGGGGACGGGGAAGACGCTGATGGCGAAGGCGGTGGCCAACGAGACCAACGCCAACTTCATCAGCGTGCGCGGCCCGCAGTTGCTGTCGAAGTGGGTCGGCGAGAGCGAGAAGGCCATTCGGCAGACGTTCCGAAAGGCCCGACAGGTGGCCCC
This sequence comes from Haloplanus vescus, assembly GCF_900107665.1. Classification (NCBI taxonomy): domain Archaea; kingdom Methanobacteriati; phylum Methanobacteriota; class Halobacteria; order Halobacteriales; family Haloferacaceae; genus Haloplanus; species Haloplanus vescus. The sequence goes on along the minus strand of NZ_FNQT01000002.1, from coordinate 371,694 downwards.
GACAGTCATCTTCTTCGACGAACTCGACTCGCTCGCGCCGTCCCGCGGCAACGAGGCCGGTAACAACGTCTCCGAACGAGTCGTCAACCAACTCCTCACGGAGCTCGACGGGCTAGAGGAGATGGGCGAGGTGATGGTCATCGGCGCGACCAACCGCCCGGACATGATCGACCCCGCGCTCCTGCGCTCGGGTCGGTTCGACCGCCTCGTGTTCATCGGCGAACCCGAACAGGAGGGTCGCGAGCAGATTCTGAAGATTCACACGGAGGACTCGCCGCTCTCCCCCGACGTGAGCCTGCGCGAAATCGCGGAGATAACCGACGGCTACGTCGGCTCCGACCTCGAGAGCATCGCCCGCGAGGCGGGGATGGTCGCCCTCCGCGAGGACGACGACGCCGAGTCCATCGAGATGCGTCACTTCCGGCAGGCGATGGAGAACGTCCGGCCCACCATCACCGAGGACATCATGGACTACTACGACCAGGTCCAAGAGCAGTTCAAGGGCGGTGGCGGCGGCGAGGGTCTCGCCGGTCGCGGCAGCGGCGGCCGCATCGGCTTCCAGTAACCCGCTGAAGTCCCTTTCTCGCGGGGCGTTTGCGTGCTTCGACACACCACCACTCGAACACGGTAGCGTCTCGGTCTGAGCCGCGGGATTCCACCGCAACGGATGATGAGGTGGAGCTTCACGCGGTCACGACGACCCCACCAACGCGTATTAGTGACTCGTCGGCCTACTTTTAGGTGGAAGGGTGGCTCAGTGGTAGAGCGTCTCCGCCGGCCCCGAGTCGGCGGGAAACGGCCGCTCTGCGGCCGGTAAATGGCTTCGCGTGGTTCGAATCCCGCCCCTTCCACTCGCGGACCGCTGTTCTCAAGGATTACGTGGGGAGCGAGCGTCACGAACCTCCGTCCCGTCCCGAACCACGTCCTCACAACGAGGGCAGACTCGGGGTTCGTCGACGCCGTTCGGCGTGAACACCCTAGCGTACGCGGGAGTGACGAACGAGTTACAGTTCTGACACTCTGGCATGAGTCGAATTCACGTCAGATACATCATAAGTATTTGGGCCACCGACGACGATAGCCGAAAGTAATTTTAATAACCATTAGTTATCACCCGGTATGGAGCTACCAACGTCGCAGGACCTACGGGAGCGACGGAACTCGCTGGACCTGACACAGAGCGCGCTCGCCGAGATGGCGGGTGTGTCACAGCCACTAATCGCCCGAATCGAAGGCGGTGACGTCGACCCGCGACTGTCGACGCTGCGGCGAATCGTCGATGCCCTCGACGAGGCCGAAGGTAGCGTCGTGCGCGCCGAGGACCTGATGAACGAGACGCTGGTCAGTGTCGCACCGGACGACTCCGTGGCCGATGCCGAACGCCGGATGGAGGAGGCCGCCTTCTCGCAGTTGCCGGTGTTACAGAGCGGCCTCCCCGTCGGGTCCATCAGTTACAGCGACATCCGCCGAGCGGGCGAGAACGTCGGCCAGAAGGCCGTCGCTGAAATCATGAGCGAGCAGTTCCCGACCGTCTCCCGCGAGGACTCCGTCGACAAGATAAGCAACCTCCTCGACTACTACAAGGCCGTCATCGTGACCGACAGCGGCGAAGCGGTCGGCATCATCACCGAGGCTGACATCGCCGCCGAACTCTCCTGACGTTTTTGTCCGAGAGCGCGGCCACCCGGAACGTGCGCTAACGAGTGACGCGGCTACGGGTTCGCGCGTGTGTGTCCAGCCCGTTCCGTCTCCCGAGCGGACACCTGTTCGCTACAGGTCGAGTCCGCGGATGGCGACGCCCTCGCCGTCTTCGACCCGGCCAATCACGCGCCCGTCGACGGCGTCGGCCAACGACTCGGCGTCGTCGGGGTCGAGCGCCGCGACGAAGCCCGTGCCCATGTTGAACGTGCGGTGCATCTCTTCGTCGGAGACGTTGCCGGTCTCTTGGACGAAATCGAACACCGGCTGGGGGTCGAAGGGGTCGTCGACCACGTACCGGAAGTCGCCGAGGCGTTCGAGGTTGGTCCACCCGCCGCCGGTGACGTGGGCCGCGGCGTGAACGCCGTGCGCGCGCATCGGGTCGAGCAGGTCCGTGTAGATGCGCGTCGGTTCGAGCAACGCCTCGCCGAGCGTGTCGTAGTCGCCGAACGGACAGGGGTCGGTGTACGCGCCCTGTCGCGTGACGGCCGTCCGCGCCAGCGTCAGCCCGTTGGAGTGGATACCCGATGACGGCACGCCGACGAGGGCGTCGCCCGTCTCGGCGCTCCCGGGGAAGATGCCGTCTTTCGCCGCGAGTCCCGCGCAGGTGCCGGCGAGGTCCAGTCCCTTGACCACCTCGGGCATCACCGCCGTCTCGCCGCCGACGAGGTCGATATCGGCGCGCTCGGCGCCCTCGGCCAGTCCCTCGCCGATCTGCTCGGCGAACGTCTCGTCCGGTTCGTCGACGGCGAGGTAGTCGACGAAGGCGATGGGGCGGACGCCCGCCGCCACCAGGTCGTTGGCGTTCATGGCGATGCAGTCGATGCCGACCGTGGAGTAGTCGCCGAGCGCCTCGGCGACGAGGAGTTTCGTCCCCACGCCGTCGGTCGCCAAGCCGAGATAGCGGTCGCCGATGTCGAGTAGGCCCGCGTAGTCGCCGGCGCTCTCGCCGACGGCGCCGACGAGTGCCGCCGTCGCCGCCTCGCTCTCTTCGATGTCGACGCCGGTCGCCGCGTAGGTCAGTTCGTCGTCAGTGTCCTCGCCCGCGTCGTCCATGCGCTACATCCCATCGGCCGGACGCAAAAGCACACCGTTTGCCGAGATGGCTCGACAGCCGGTACTCTTTGGTGAGCGCCGTGCGTGGCTGGTGCATGGACCGGACGTTCATCCTCGGCGCCGGCCTGACCGCACTCGGCGTCGGCGGCTACGTCGGCGGCCTCGTCGTCGCCTATCCGGGACGCGGGTTCTCGATAACGGCAGTCATGGTCGGCATCACGCTCGCGGCCATCGGTGACCACCGGAGGGTCGGCGCGTGACGATTCGGACGCTCGTCTACGACGGCGACACCGTCGAGACGAAAACAGGAACGGACGCCGAGTCGCTCCGCGCGGCCCGCGTCGAGGCCGGCACCACGTGGATTCGCGCCTCCGACGTGACCGAGGACGAACTCGCGCGACTGAGCGCCGCTTTCGACCTGCACGCACTGGAGATAGAGGACGTCCAGAGCAACGTCAGCCCGAAGGTCGAACTGTTCCCGGAGCACACGTTCGTCCTCGTCAAGACGGCCAGTCTCCGCGGTGGCGAGACGACCTTCGAGGAGGAGATTCGCGACCAGCCGGTGGGGCTGTTCTTCGGCCACGACTGGATCGTCACCATCGCAATCGAGGAGACGGGCGCCGTCGAGACGGTGTGGGAGCGGGTGCGTCGGGAAGAGCCACGATTGCTCCATCACGACGCTGACTTCACCGCGTATCGCGTCCTCGACGCCGTCGTCGACGAGTACTTCGCCGTCCTCGACGAAATCGGTCGCGACATCGAGGCCGTCGAAGACCGCATCATCGACGACCCGGACACGGAGACACTGGAGATTCTCAATAGCCTGCGGCGGGAACTCCTTTCGATACGGCGAATCGTGTGGCCGACACGGGACGCGCTGAGCGTCCTCGCTCGCGGCGACGCCGAACACGTCCAGGAGTCGACCGAGAAGTACTACCGCGACGTGTACGACCACCTCGTCCAACACGTGGACCTCGTGGAGACGTATCGTGACCTGGCGAGTGGCGCACGCGACATCTACCTCAACACGCTCTCGCAGTCGACCAACGAAGTGATGAAGCGCCTGACCGTCGTGGCGACCATCATCCTGCCACTCACGTTCGTCGTCGGCGTCTACGGCATGAACTTCGACGGCGGGCCGTACAACATGCCCGAACTCGGATGGCAGTTCGGCTACCCAGCCGTCCTCGTGGGGATGGCGCTCACCGCGTCCATCATGCTCTGGTATTTCCGGTCGGAAGACTGGCTGTGAGTCACATGTACATCCGGTCTTCGGGCACCTGTTGGTCGTCGACCGCTTCGAGACGCTCGGCGAGGTCCTGATAGTACTGCTCGACGCTCTGGGCGAAGGCCTCGAGCGGTCCGGCGTCGATACCGAGGTCGTACACCCGGTCGAACGTCTCGATGAGTCGAATCGCGGCGGTGACGTCGGGCACCTGTTCGTGGACGGGAGTGATGAACACGGCCGTCCGAAGCGGTGACTCGATACCGCGCTGCATCAGGGCACCGTCGACGCCGTCGAGAAAGCCCTTCGCCATCGGGGATACGTCGGTGTCGGCGAGGCGGTGCGTCCGGTAGTCGTCGGAGGCGACGTAGAACGTCGCGTGGTCGTCCGGGCCGTGCGCGTACGGGACGCCGGAGAGGACGACGATTTCGGAGACACCGTTGTCGCGGGTCCACGAGAGGAGGGCGTCGGCGAAGTCGTCCGCCGCCTGCCCGGGGACGAACAGTTCGTTGACGAGGACGGTCAGGTCGAGGTCGGGCCGTGAGAACAGTCGCGAGTGGTGGCGCGGACGCCCTTCCTCGAACGGCGTAATCGGGGGGAGCGAGTCGGTGGAGACGTGACCCGTCTCGGTCAGGTCGAGGTGGTCGACGAGGTAGTCGGCGGCGGTGAGACCGGCTAGCCCGAACGCGGAGAAGCCGGCGACGACAGTCGTCGATGGCTCGGTGTCGTTGGAGATTCGAAACCCGGCGTTCGGGGGAGTCGTTGGCATGGGTCAAGAGAGGGCGGGAACCGACTTAGGCGTTGCCGGCGATCAGTCGTCGGCCACGTCGTCTGCGGTGGCGGTGGTCGGCGTTTCCGGAGTGGCGGAGCGCCACGTGCCGCGCTGGAACCAGGCGTAGGCGAGGACGGCGCCGACGATATTGGAGATGAAAAAGGAGACCCAGATGCCGGGCGGGCCCATGAACCGCGACGCGACCCACGCAATCGGGAGGCGGACGAGGCCGAGCATCGAGACGGCGATGGCCGCGGCGGTCAGCGTCTTGCCCGCGCCCCGGAAGCCGCCGTTGTACGAGCGCATGATGCCGATGAAGCCGAAGGAGGGCGCGACGTAGCGGAGGAAGTTCGCGCCCACGTCGACGACGGACTGGTCGGTCGTGAACAGGCCGACGATGGGGTCGGCGAAGACGAACGTAACCACGCCCGCAGCGGCGAGGACGACGAACGTGGTGCGGGCGGCGACGCCCGCGGCGAGGGCCGCCCGGTCGGGTTTGCCGGCGCCGATGTTCTGCCCGGACATGGTTTCGACGCCCCGAGACACGGCGATGGCGGGGAGGAAGATAACCGAGAACACCCGCACGCCGATGCCGAAGGCGGCCACGACGGGCGTCGAGAAGGTGCCGACGATGAACATGAGTAGGTTGATGGCGATGGCTTGGCCGGTGCCCTCGATAGAGGCGGGCACGCCGATGCGAACGAGTCGCCACCCGTATCCGAGGTCGGGAATCACGTCACTGGGGCGAATCCGCACGCCGCGTCGCCCCGAGACCATGATCCAGAGGCCGACGACGAGCGCCAGTCCCCGGGAGAAGACGGTGGCGATGGCCGCGCCCTCGATTCCCCACTGGGGGAATATCCACCAGCCGAAGATGAGAAACGGGTCGAGCGCGACGTTGAGGGCGACGGAGCCGAGCATGACGAGCATCGGCGTGATGGTGTCGCCGTACCCCCGCATGAGCGAGATGAACACGAAGAAGCCGAACATGAAGAAGATGCCCAGCGAGATGATCTCCATGTACGCCGTCGCGAGGGGCAACACGTCGGGGGCGGCGCCCAAGAGGTCGAGGACGTCGCCGACGAACGTGTAGGCAAGGGCGCCGAGGAGGACGGACGCGACGGCGGCGAAGCCGACGGTCTGGGAGGCGGCGTACTCCGCCGCCGAGGGGTCGTCCGCCCCCGTGTACTGCGCGACGAGAATGCTCCCCGCCACCGCCAGCCCCATCCCCAGCGAGATGATGAGAAAGACCATCGGGAAGGCGAAACTGATGGCTGCGAGGGCGTCCGTACTGTACTGGCCGATCCAGAAGGTGTCCGCGAGGTTGTACGCCGTCTGCAACAGGTTCGTGACGACGATGGGTAAGGAGAGATAGAAGAGTGGCTTGCCAACGTCGCCGCTGGTCAGGTCGAACTCGTCGCGGGATTTGAACAGGTCGGGGACGTTCATTCGTCGGCCTCCACGAGGTGGTCGTCGACGAACGCGCGAACCGCGTCGGGGACGCCCGCCTCGTCGTCGAGGGCGACGCGTCGGGAGCGGGCGCCGTTGACGAGTGTCACGAGGAGCGTCGCCGTCGTCTCGGGGTCGATATCGGCGCGGAAGGCGCCCGTCTCGACGCCCTCGGTGACGATGCCGCGAACCTCGTCGTGGAGGTAGCGGTCGAATCGCGCCAGACGCTCGCGGAAGCCGTCGTCGTGGGGGGCCTGGGCCTTGACCTCGAACAGCGCGGTGCGAAGCTCTTGGGAGGCGTCCGTCCGCGGCGGGTCGAGTGCGTCGGCGAGGAGCGTCTGCAGTCGCTCTCGGGGTGGCCCGTCGCCGTCGTCGGCGACCCGGTCCGTGTAAGCGTCGAAGAGGTGGTCGAGGAAGGCGAGAAGGAGGCCGCGCTTGGTGTCGTAGTGGTAGTGGAGGGCGGCCTTGCTCTTCGACCACTCGTCCGCGATGTCCTGCATCGTCAGGTTGGCGTACCCGTGCCGACAGAGCGCGCGATACGTCGCGCACATGATGTCGTCGGTAGGGGTGTCGTCGCCGGTCACGGTGTAACTGACCGGTCAGTCAGCAAAAAGCGATTCGGAAGCGAACGAGGCGACGCCGCCATCCGCGCGTGCGACCGAGAGACCGGAGACACGCGAGAGAGACGGCTATGCGACCGTGTGACGGAGACACATCGGCGAGCGACAGGGTATTGAACGCCGAGGAATCGAGAGGAGGTATGGGTCTCCGTTCGAAATATCATCCAGCGGTTCTCGCGACGGCGCTCGCGACGTTCGTCTGCTTTCTCGGCATCGGCATCGTCGACCCGATTCTCCCGAGCATCGCCCAGACGATGGGTGCGAGTCATTTCATGGTCGAACTCCTGTTTACGAGCTATCTCCTCGTGATGGGCGGGGCGATGCTGTTCGCCGGGGCACTCGCCACCCGCATCGGGAGCAAGAAGACGCTCCTCCTCGGCCTCGGCATCGTCGCCGTGTTCGCGGGGGCGTGCGCGCTCGCCTCGTCGGTCGAAACCCTCGCGATTCTCCGCGGGATCTGGGGGATGGGCAACGCGCTGTTCACCACGACGGCACTCGCCATCATCGTCGGCGTCTCCGCCGGGAACAGTGAAGCCGCCATCTCGCTGTACGAGGCGTCGCTCGGCTTCGGCATCGCCTGTGGCCCGCTCATCGGCGGGGTCCTCGGCGAGCAGAGCTGGCGATTCCCGTTCGCCGGTACGAGCATCCTGATGGTCGTCGCGTTCGTGTTCGTCGCCCTGACCATCAGCGAACCCGAATCCGAGCGCCGACAGACCGTCCGCGACGTGCTCGGCGCGTTCCGTCACAGCGGCATCCGGACGAACGCCGTCGTCGGCCTGCTGTACACGTTCGGTTTCTTCACGCTCCTCGCGTACACGCCACTCGTTCTGGGCCTCGGCTCGTTCCAACTCGGCCTCGTGTTCTTCGGCTGGGGGACGCTCGTCATCGTCGGCTCTGCTATCCTCTCACCGCGCCTGAACCAAGTGTTCGGGACGCGCAAGACCACCGCCGGCGGCCTCACCACCTTCGCCCTGATTCTGTGCGTGATGTGGCTCTCCGGTGGTGCTACCAATCTCCTCGTCGCTCTCGTCGTCGTCGCCGGCCTCGTCTGTGGCCTCCTGAACGCGAACCTGACGACGCTCGCGATGGGCGTCTCCGGCCACAGTCGCTCGATGGCCTCCGGCGCGTTCAACAGCTTCCGGTTCGTCGGCGGCGCGTTCGCGCCCATCACCGCCGGCTACATCGGCCAGCACTACGGCGCGACGGTGCCCTACGCCCTCGCAACGGCCACCGTCCTCGTCGGCCTCTTCGTCCTCCTCGGTCGGTTCAGCGAGTTCGGCTTCGCGCAGTCGGAAGCGCACCACTGACGAGCGCGTCGCCGCAACGCGCCGTCAGAACCCGACGCCGAGCACGAACACCACGTATATCGCGAGTGCGGCGGCGGGGAGGAACGTGAGCGCGAAGACGCCCTTGCTCCAGTCCAGCACCGTCCGCCCGTCGAGCGAGCCGATGGGGACGAGGTTGAACGCCGCGAGAAAGAGGTTGATAGCCACCCCGCGAGAGCCGACGAGCGACAGCAGGGGAGAGCCGACGAGAAGCCCCGCGACGAATATCGGCGCGAACACCAGCGCGAGCAGGCCGTTCGTGACGGGACCGGCGAGTGCGATGAGGCCGTGTTGGCGTTTGGTGAGTCGCCCCCGGTGGTGGACGGCGCCGGGCGCGGCAAAGAGGAAGCCGATGAGCGCGCTCATGACCGCGAGAAAGAGCATGTTGTAGTCGGCGCGGAACTCGGCGACCTGGTCGAAGCGCACCGCGACCACCTTGTGCGCGAGTTCGTGCAGGAGGAAGCCGAGGCCGGCGGTGAGCAGGGATACGAGGAGCGGCCGAACCAGTCCCTCGCTGGCGAGCATCGAGAGCGCGCGACTCCCGCCGCCGGCGAAGAAGATGGCGAAGGCGACGCCGAGGACGACCCACGCCACGGCGAGGTCCCGGAGTTCCCGGGAGCTGAAGGTGAGGTTCACGCGAGCGTCCTCCAGAGGAGTTCGGCGCTGTTGCGCGCCCCCTCTATCATGAGTCGAGAGACCCCGTCGATGCCGCCGACTTCCGTCGCGAACTGGGGGAGGATGTACGCCGCGAAGAGCAGGCTGGCAATCATGCTCCCGACGTTCGTCAGCGCGACGATCATGATGAGTCGGAAGAGCGGCACGTCGAACATCTGCCCGACGAGAGTTCGAATCGGCGTCTCCTCGTCGCTCAGCAGTTCGTTCAGCCGGCCGATATCCGCGACGTTGACGGCGGTGTGGCGGAGTTCGACGTAGCCGGTGAACCACCCGGGCGCGAGCAGGGGGTTGACCGACGTCATCCACGCGACGAGGCCGCCGACGAGCGTCGAGTCCCAGCGGGCGCCGGCGAGGCGGGCGAGGCCGGCGGCGAAGACGCCGTTGACGACGAACCACGCCGCGAAGAGACGGAGGAGGAACGTATCCCGAACGCCGGCCATCGCGAGAAGGACGAAGAAGACGACGAAGCCGACGGAAAGGAGGACGCCGACGAGTTTCAGCCACGGAATCCCGCCGCCGCCGGAGTCGGTGCCGACGAGCGACTCCCACGGCGGGAGTGTCTCGGGGGCTTCGAGGTAGGCTTCGATGCCCTCGCGGTGACCGGCGCCGACGATGGCGACTACGTCCGCACCCGACGAGCGGAGGCGGACGAGTTCGTGGGCGATGTAGGCGTCGCGTTCGTCGATGAGCGCGCGGGCGCCCTCCGGGCTGAAGGCGCGGAACTCCTCCATCATGACGCTCACCACGTCGGCGTCGGTGAGTTCGTCGACGTCCAGTTCTTCGAACTCGTCCTCGCTGGCGGTGCCGTAGCCGAGTGCGGCGGCGACGGTGCCGGCGAGGAGGCCGACGGTCACGCCGCCGACGATGCCGAGGGTGAGACTGCCGACGACGCGCACGACGAACGTCCCGAGCGATGCGACGAAGCCGTCGGCGAGGCCGAGGCCGACGCCGCCGACGAGTCCGGCGGCGAGGGCGGCGCCCACCGCGACGACGATGCGTCGGTCCGGGTCGCGAACGCCGAAGGCGTCAGCGACGGTGTGGACGAAGAGGCCGACGCCGAAGGCGACGGCGACACCGCCGGTGACACGCGTCAGGACGAACGTCGAGAGGCCCACGGAGGAGCCGAACAGGCCCAAGAGCGGGCCGGCGATGATGCCGACGAAGACGCCGAGTGCGATGCCGATGCCGCGGGCGTCGGTGAGGCCGAACGCGAGGCCGCCGACGAGTTTGAGTTTCTCCAGTAGCCCCATCCGCGACCAGAACCGCTGGATTGTCGTCTGGATGTCGCGGTCGACGAGTGCGACGTCGATGCCCAACTCCTCGGCCGTCTCGACGGCCGCGAGCATGTCGGCGCCGGGTTCGATGTCGAACCGGTCGCCCAGCCGCGATTGGACGTACGAGAGCATCCAGTAGGCGAGAAACTGAAAGACGGTGTTGCCCCGGAGCAGATCGCCGGGTTCGATGTCGTCGGGCGTCTCGCCCTGCATCTGCCGGTAGCGACCCTCGTCGAGTTCGACGGCGACCACGTCCGGTCGTTCGGCGTCGATGACCTCTTCGACCTCTCGGACGCTGTCCGCGGAGACGTGGGCCGTGCCAACGACCCTGACACTTCCCTCGCGACCGGTCGACGTAGCGGGGTCGCTCATTGGCGCTCGCTACTGGGGCACGCTTTTTACCCTTGTCGGAGAGAGGCGGGGTATGGTCTCCATCGAGAACGAAGACACGCTGGCATCGACCCGCGGCCGGGAGACGGCGCTGGCCTGCGTTCGCGCGGGCATCGACGCCGCGCGGCCGGGACACGTCGTCACCGAGTCGGTCCGCCTCGACGGCGACCGACTCCACGTCGCGGACGCAACGTACGACCTGACGGGCGTCGACCGAATCGTCGCCGTCGGCGGCGGGAAGGCGGCCGACGGCGTCGCGGACGCGCTAGAGACCGTCCTCGGCGACCGTCTCAGCGCCGGCGCCGTCGTCACGCCCGAACCGAGCGAGGGCAAACGCATCGAACGCCTGCAGGGCGACCATCCCGTCCCCAGTCAGGCGGGCGTCGACGGCACCGAGCGGATTCATGACCTCGTCGCCGACGCCGACGAGCGAACGCTCGTCATCGCCATCATCACCGGTGGGGGGAGCGCGTTGCTCCCCGCGCCGGCCGACGGTATCTCGCTCGACGACCTGCAGACGACGACCGACGCACTCCTCGACGCCGGCGCGGAAATCGGCGCGCTCAACGCCGTCCGCAAGCACCTCTCGACGCTGAAAGGTGGCGGACTGGCCGATCTCGCTTCCCCGGCGACGGTCGTCAGCCTCGCCTTCAGCGACGTGGTCGGCAACGACCTGAGCGTCATCGCGAGCGGGCCGACCGCGCCCGACGAGTCGACCTACGCCGAGGCGCTGGAGGTACTGGAGCGCTACGGCGTGGACCCGCCGGCGGCGGTCCGAGAGCGACTTGAGGCCGGCGCGGCGGGCGACCTGCCGGAGACGCCCGGTCCAGACGACCCCGTCTTCGACCGCGTGACGAACCACGTCCTCGCCGACGGCTTCACGGCCATCGAGGCGGCGCGGGAGGTGGCCGCCGACCGCGGCTACGACACCTGCGTCCTCTCCTCGTCGGTCCGGGGCGAGGCCCGCGAGGCCGCCCTCACCCACGTCGCCGTGGCGGAGGAAGTCGGCGCGACGGGGAACCCGATATCGGGGCCCGCAGTCGTCCTCTCCGGCGGCGAAGCCACGGTGACGGTGCGCGGCGACGGCGAGGGCGGTCCGAACGCCGAATTCGCACTGGCCGCCGCCATCGAACTCCCCGAAGACGCGACGCTGGCCTGCGTCGACACGGACGGCCGCGACGGGAGTAGCGACTTCGCGGGCGCCGTCGTCGACAGCGACACCGTCGAGGACGCGAAGGCGGCGCGGGCGGCACTCGACTCGAGCGACGCCTACGGCTACCTCGACGGTCACAGCATCATCAGCACGGGTGCGACGGGGACGAACGTCAACGACCTGCGGGTGCTGGTCGTGGAGTAGGGACTGGGCGGAAATCGAAAAGCGAGGGCAAAGAGCGCCCCGTCAGCAAGCCGTCGAGAGGTTACTGCGTCGACGCGTCGGTGACCAGCGTGTCGTCTTCGAGGTAGTGCTCGAGGTGGTGGGCGTGCGCTTCGAGTTCGACGAGCTGTTCACGGAGCATCTCCGCGGTGGCGTGGTCGCCCAGCCCCTCGGCGAGGTCGACGTGGTCGCGGACCGTCTCGATGATGTCGCCGTACATCTCCATGTCGTTGCGGAGCGAGGTCCGGATGTCGTAGACATCGTCGCCCTCGGGGGAGACGGGCGCGTTCTCTTCGAGGTTTTTGCCGCCGGCGAGGGGGACGCCGCCGAGCGCCTGTGCACGCTCTGCGAGTTCGTCCGCTGCCTCCTCGGCGTCTCCGGCGGCGTCGCCGAGGAAGAGGTGGAGGTCACGGAACTCCGCACCCTCGACGTTCCAGTGGTGCTTTTTCAGCTGGTGGTAGAGGACGTACGTCGCGGCGAGGTCGGTGTTGAGCGCCTCGACGAGCTGTTCGGTCTTCTCCTGGTCGAGTCGAAGGGCTTCGCTGGCTTCGACGGTACCGGCCTGCTGTCGGACGGACTCTTGCGTACTCATTGCAATCTATTGTTGGGTCTCCACCCACTTACCACTTTTCGCTGTGACCAGTTAACACGCTTTGAAACGCCGATATTCGGCACATTTGGGGTCGCTACCGGCCGTCTCTCACGCCGGTTGTGTCCGAGATGAGAGAGGAAGATTTGTACCCGGGGAGAGCGTAGCCGGCCTCATGGCAGACTTGCTGCCCTCGCGTCCCGACGCCGCCGCGGCGGAGGAGGCCGACCCCCGCGTCATCGGCCTCGACAGCGAGGACGCCGACGACCTGTTGTCGGCGCTCTCCTCCGACACCGCCCGCGAGGTGCTCGCGACCCTCCACGACGAACCGGACACGCCCGCGAACGTGGCCGACAGTGTCGACACCTCCCTCCAGAACGCCCAGTACCACCTCGGCAACCTCGAGGACGCTGGGCTGATAGAGGTGGCCGACACCGTCTACTCCGAGAAAGGCCGCGAGATGAAACGCTACGCGCCGGCCGACCGTCCGCTCGTCGTCTTCGCCGGCTCCGAAGAGGAGAGTGAGGGCCTCCAGAGCGCGCTCACGAACCTCCTCGGCGCACTCGGACTCCTCGGTATCGGGAGCCTCCTCGTCCAGTGGTACGCCGAGGGGCCCCCGTTCGTCGGACAGACCGGCGGCGCCGACGCGGGCGGGAGCGGTGGCGGCGTCTCGACCATGAGAACGGAAACGGCACAGACCACGGCCAGCGCCGCCTCTGGCCTGCCGCCGGGACTGCTCTTCTTCCTCGGCGGCCTCCTCGCTCTCGCCGTCGTGGGCGCCGTGTGGTACGTGCGACGGTAGCGGTAGGCGACGGCTACCGGAACGAGCGGTAGGCGACGGCTACCGGAACGAGCGGTAGGCGACGGCTACCGGAACCGACATGGCTCCCACCCCCGTGTTATTCATACTTCCCGCGCCAACCGGAGGCGCATGGAGCACACCGCCGAGGTGACCGGCATCGGGGTGGGCACGAGCGAGGACGGGGCGAACGTCCCTGCCGTTCTACTGACCGCTCGGTCCGAATATCTTCCCATCGTCATCACCGCCGACCAGGCGCGAGCCATCGAACTCGCTCGGTCCGACGAGCCGTTCGACCGGCCACTCACACACGACCTGTTGGTCGAGATGCTCACGGAGTTCGGCGGCGCCGTCGACGGGGTCCGCATCGATGACCTCGCGGACGGGACGTTCTACGCCAAGGTGGACATCGAGCGATACGACCGGGGCGAACCCCAGAAGTTCGTCTTCGACGCCCGGCCGAGCGACGCCATCGCCCTCGCGGTCCGCGTCGACTGCCCAATCACCGTCTCCGACGAAGTGCTCGACCACGCCGGGCGCCCGGAAGACGAGTTCGAACCCGACCGCGTCGAGGACTTCGACGACGACCCGCGGTAGCTATCGGCGGAACTTTTGCCCCCCGAGAGCGACCGGTCGGCCATGACAGACGAAACCGCGACCCTCGCGGAGTCACACACCGAGATGACGGAGATGGTCCTCCCCAACGACACGAACACGCACGGGCGAGCGCTCGGTGGCGTCGTCCTCCACTGGATGGATGTCTGCGGCGCGATTTCGGCGATGCGCTTCGCCAACGAGGGCGTCGTCACGGCGTCGATGGAACACGTCGACTTCAAGCGCCCCATCGACCTCGGGGAAGTCGTCGTCGTCGAAGCCTACGTCTACGACGTGGGGCGAACGAGCCTCGATATCGCCGTCGAGGTGCGCGCCGAGAACCCGCGGACCGACACCGAACACACCGCCACCACCTCGTTTTTCACCTTCGTCGCCGTCGACGACGAGGGCACGCCGACGCCGGTTCCGGACCTCGAATGCCCGACCGAGGGAGAGCGTCGCCTGCGCGAGGCGGCCCTCGACGACCGGGCCGCCCAGCTCGAACGCCTCGTGGAGGAGATGGAGTCCTACCGCGACCGCTGACGGTCAGTCCCCGTCGTCTATCAGTTCCGGCGTCCCGCGGAGGATGCCGTGCATCCCCCTGAGGGGGTCGCCGACGACGATGCCCTCGTCGGTGATTTCGAACCGTCGGAGCGTACGCTCGAAGTCGCTGGTTCGCTTCTTCAGGACGCCGATTGCCTTCTGTAGCTCGCCGTGGAGTTCGAGATGGCGCAGGAAGACGATGTTGTCGGCGAGGTAGCTGATGTTCTCCTGAGTCGCGTTGAACTCGCCGGTGATGTTCTTCGTCTCGTCGATGAAGATGGTGGTCACGCCGACGTTCTTGAGATAGCGGCCGAGGGCGTGGAGGCGGGTGAGCACCGTCTCCGAGTCGCCCTGTAGCGTCAGTCGGTAGCCCGCGATGCCGTCGAGCATGACGATTTGCGTGTCGTTGTCCTCGATGTCGGTCCGCACCATCTGCGCGAACTCCTGTGGCGAGCGTTCGAGGGCGTCGACCTCTCGGACTTCCAGCGTGCCGCGGTCGAGCATCTGTCGGACCGGGATGCCGATGGCTTCGGCGCGGCGGAGATACGTCCCGCGACCCTCCTCGAACAGGTAGACGACGGAGCGCTCGCCGCGTTCGGCCCCCTCGTTCATGAACTGCGTGCCGAGCGTCGTCTTGCCCGCGCCAGTCGGACCGCTGATGACGGTGACGGTTCCCTGTTCGATGCCTCCGTTGAGCAGCGAGTCGATTTCGTCGACGCCGGAAGACACCTGCTTCGGCGTAAACGACCGACTGTGGTCGCCCGGCGCGAGTTCGGGATAGACGTGGACGCCGTCGTCGTCGATGCGGTACGCGTGGTCGCCGCTTCGCGTACCCGACCCGCGGAACTTGGGGACGGCGACGGAGCGGGCGTTGCCGTCCGTCGACAGGCGAATCGTCCCGTCGGCGATGAATTCGAGGTCACGCGTCGGGTCCGCTTGGGCGTCTTGGACGGTGAAGAGGACGGTCGCGCCCGCCGAGCGGAGATAGCGCATGAAGCCGACCACCTGTTTGCGAAACTGGTAGTCGTCGGACGAGAGGTATCGGAGTTGGGTCAGCGGGTCGACGACCACCCGGTCGGGTTCGACATCCGTCACCGCTTCGACGATTGCCTCGCGGAACGGTTCCTGTTCCACCTCCGAGGCCTCGAAGACGTCGTAGGCCCCACCCTCGACGAAGACGTCCGCCGTCGGACTCAGGTCGAGGAAGTCGATGCGGTCGGTGTCGAAGCCCAGCGAGTCGACGTTGGCTATCAGGTCAGACAGGTGCTCCTCGAAGTTGATGAACAGACCCGTCTCGCCCGCATCGAGTCCCGCCTGCAAGAAGTGGAGGCCGAGCATCGTCTTTCCGGACCCCGGCGGCCCACGGAGCATGTAGTTCCGGCCGGAGAGGTAGCCGCCGTGGAGAATGTCATCTAACCCATCAATACCAGTCGCGAGGCGTTCGGTCGACGATGCGGGCATGAGCTCGTCGTAGGCCGCCCGTGATAATAAAGGGCAGTCCGCGTTCGCACTCGTGTTACTATTTTGGTAATAACAGTTAGGTATGCGGACCACTTGGAGGTAGAAACGAAGCCGTCACTTCCCCCCACAGATGTCACATCACTCCGACGAGACGGCGAGTGCTGGCGACAGCGACACGCCGGGCGACGCGGAGCCCCGCGTCCTCCTGTTCATGCAGTCGGGGCGGAACCGCGATCTGTTGAGCGAGACGCTGGCGGACGAGTACCGCGTCGAGACGACGACGGACGTCGCCGACCTCGAGACCGACTTCGACTGCTGTCTGGTCGGCCACACCGAATTTTCGCGGGTTTCGACCACCATCGAATCGGAGCGCGAGAGCGCGGAGCATTTCCTGCCGTTCGTCCTCTTGGTCCCGTCGAACGACGCCCACACCATCGGCACGTCCGTGTGGGAGTACGTCGACGACGTCATCGAAATCCCGACGGCGAAAGCGGCGCTCAGGTCGCGACTCGACAATCAGATCGAGCGCCGACAGACGGCCGCCGAACTCGCCGCGCAGTCACGCGAACTCGAACGCGTCGTGGCGGACCTCCGCTTGAAAGAGCGAGCGATGGAGGAAGCGACGATAGGCATCGTCATCACGGACCCCAGTCAGGATGACAACCCCATCGTCTACGCGAACGAACGCTTCGAAGATATCACCGGCTACGACCGCACGGAGGCGTTCGGCCGCAACTGTCGCTTCCTGCAGGGCGAAGACACCGACCCCGAGACGCGGCGGGTCCTCAGAGAGCACATCGACGCCGCAGAGCCAGTGTCCGTCGACATCGTGAACTACCGCAAGACCGGCGAGCGAATCTGGCAGAACATCGACGTTTCTCCGGTCCACGACGAGGGCGGCGACGTGACGAATTTCGTCGGCTTCCAGACGGAGATTACCGACCGGAAACTCAAGGAACGACGACTGGACGTGTTGAATCGCGTCCTCAGTCACAACCTGAAAAACAAGATGAACGTCATCGAGGGCCATGTGGAATTACTCCGCGACGAGTTCGCCGACGGCGACGAACCGGAGTCACTCGACATCGTCACGGAGGCGGCTATCAACCTGATGGGGCTGGCGGAGTCGGTTCAGGAAATCGAGCGCATCATCTCGCTCGACGGGTCGTCGCCGACGGGCATCGACCTGACCGAGGACATCCTCCGCATCGTCGACATGCTCGGCGACCACTATCCCGACGCGGAAATCACGACGACGCTACCCGACGAGGCGTGTCTGGTGCAGGCGCCGGGCATCGTGGCCGCACTCGAAGAGGCCATCGAGAACGGCATCAAGCACAACGATGCGCCGACTCCGCGGGTGAGCGTCTGGATGGAGAAACGCGACGACGGGTGGATAGACATCGAAATCGAGGACAACGGTCCGGGCATCCCCGAACACGAAATCACGGTGCTGAAAGGCGGGGAGACGCCCCTCGAACACGCCGAACGGCTCGGCCTCTGGATGATTTACTGGGTCATCACCAAGGCGGGGGGGCGCTTCTCTATCTCGACCGACGAGTCGTCGGGGAGCGTCGTCGAAATCTCCGTCCCGGGCCGTGAAGTCGGGTCGTAATCGGCGGGCGTCGCCGGGCTCATACGGAGTATTGTAACTGTTTTTCGGTGGTTCGCCAAGACGAGCCGGCGAACCACCGAGGCTGACTTACAATAGACCGTAGTCACTCGAAGTCGGGCAGGTCGTCGGGCGCCTCGTAGTCGCCCTCCCAGTCGATGTACTCGTCGAGGAGTACGTCACAGACCTGCTGGCCGAGTTCGGTCAACGACGCGTTGATACCCGAGACGGTGCCCCACGAATCGAGGTCCGGATGGTAGTCACGCTCTTTCCAGTCCTCGGGGATGCCGGGCGCGTGGTAGCCGACGCGTTCCGCGAACGCGTCCCAGAAGAAGTCGAACTGGCGGAGCATCTCGAGGTCGGTGACGATATCGAACTCTCGCTCGTCGAGGTCCGTCTCGTCGGCCCAGTCAGTGAATGCCGTTTCCCACGCGCCGTCGCGGAGGAACGCCTCCAGTTCGTCGCGGCGATAGTCCGTCTCCCCCACCACTTCGGCGTCCTCGTACTCGTTCGGGTCGACCTGATTCAGTTCGGGCGGCGGCGGCACCTCGACGTCGAGAGTCATACCCGTGCGTGGGCGACGAGGCGCTAAAGGCGTTCGGTGCGTGTGACCGTACGACGGAGGTTCCGGTTCGAACAGTCTTTTCGGCGTCGACACCCTTCTCCAAATCGATGGTTCTCGACGCGAATCCACTCGACGGACAGGTTGCACTCGTGACTGGCGCGTCCTCCGGTATCGGTGAAGCGACGGCCAAAGCACTCGCCGACGCTGGCGCGAGCGTCGGCCTCGCGGCCCGACGCGAATCCGAACTGCAGGCGGTCGCCGACGACATCGAATCGGCCGGCGGCGAGGCGCTCGTGGTGCCGACAGACGTGACCGAGGAATCGCAGGTCGAATCGATGATAGACACGACCGCCTCGGAACTGGGCGGCCTCGACATCCTCGTCAACAACGCGGGCGTGATGCTCCTCGAAGCCGTCGCGGACGCCGACACCGACAACTGGCGGCAGATGGTCGAGGTCAACCTCCTCGGCCTGATGAGCGCGACGAAGACGGCGCTGCCGGTGATGAAAGAGAACGGCGGCGGCCACGTCGTGAACGTCTCCTCCATCGCGGGCCGGATGTCGATGGCGACGGGGAGCGGGTACAACGCGACCAAGTTCGGCGTCAACGGCTTCACCGAGGCGTTCCGAAAGGAAGTGACCGACGACGGGATTCGAACGACGATTATCGAGCCCGGACTGGTCGACACGGAGCTCGCGGACCACATCCCCGACGAGGACATTCAGGCCGAAACCGAGGAGTGGGTCGACTCCATCGAACCGCTGACGGGCGAGGACATCGCGCGCTCGATTCGCTTCGCCGTCAGCCAGCCCCAGCACGTCAGCATCAACGAGATGCTGATTCGACCGACCCAGCAGGAGATGTAAGCCGTCGCGCGGTACTGTTCAGCTTATCGCGATTTCATTAGAGACACCTCGAAAGCCCCGCCGCGCTGGAGTCGGGGGCTCGTTGCGCTCCTTGGCCGTCGGCCTGCGGTGCTTACGTCTCCCACCTTCCTCCAGCGCGGCGCCCCTTTCAGTTCCACCCAGCGGTGGCCAGCCGGTCAGCCGATGCGGGTGGGACTGAAAGGGGCCGGTGGTTCGGCGAACCCGGACGATGCAAGCACCGCAACGCAGTGAGGAGCACAGCGAGTCCCGGGAGCCGAACCACCGGGGGCTTTCGAGATGGTCACAGTCTCATCGACATATCTGACCACTACATCTCGCGACCACCGTTTTGATATACGCGGGTGAATTGGGTCGGATATGGACGACGCCGACGACGTCAGCGACCAGTACACCCCCGAGGATGTCGAATCCTCGGTGAACGCGTACTGGGACGAACACGACGCCTACGAGGCGGCGAAGGAAGCCCACGCAGACGACCCGCCCTTCTTCTTCGTCGACGGCCCGCCGTACACGAGCGGCCAGATGCACCTCGGCACGGCGTGGAACAAGACGCTCAAAGACGCCATTATCCGCTATAAACGGATGTCGGGCTACGACGTGACCGACCGGCCCGGCTACGACATGCACGGCCTCCCCATCGAGGTGAAAGTCGAGGAGGAACTCGGCTTCAACTCTAAGAAGGACATCGAGGAGTACGGGATGGAGGCCTTCATCGAGGAGTGCAAGTCCTTCGCGGAGGAGAACCGCGCGAAGATGGACGAGGACTTCCAGTCCATCGGCGCGTGGATGGACTGGGACAACCCGTACCGCACCATCTCACCGGAGTACATGGAGGCGACGTGGTGGGCGTTCAAGCAGGTCCACGAGAACGGCCTCGTCGAACGCGGCAAGCGCGCCATCAACCAGTGCCCGCGGTGTGAGACGGCCATCGCCGACAACGAGGTGGAGTACCACGAAATCGAATCCCCCTCCATCTACGTGAAGTTCCCCCTGCAGGACCGCGAGGGGTCGCTCGTCATCTGGACGACGACGCCGTGGACCATCCCCGCCAACGAGTTCGTCGCCGTCGACGCCGACATGACCTATCAGGCCGTCGAAGCGACGAACGACGGCGAGAGCGAGGTGCTCTACGTCGCCGAACCCTGCGTCGAGGACGTCCTGAAGAAGGGTCGCTACGACGACTACGAGGTGCGCGAGGAACTCACCGGCGAGGAACTGGTGGGCTGGGCGTACGACCACCCCCTCGCCGAGGAAGTGCCGGACCACGCCGACGGCGAGGGCGTCGGCGAGGTGTACAGCGCCGAGTACGTCGAGGCCGACCGCACGGGCCTCGTCCACTCCGCGCCCGGACACGGGCAGGAGGACTTCGCCCGCGGTCAGGAACTTGGCCTGCCCATCTTCTCGCCCGTCGCCGGCGACGGCACGTTCACCGCCGAGGCCGGCAAGTACGAGGGCGAGTTCGTCCGCGACGCCAACGACGACATCATCGCCGACTTGGAGGCGAACGGCCGACTGCTCGTGTCGGGTACCCACTCCCACCGCTACGGGCAGTGCTGGCGGTGTGACACCGACATTATCTATCTCGCGACCGACCAGTGGTTCATCACCGTCACCGACGTCAAGCAGGACCTACTCGACAACATCGACGACAGCGAGTGGCACCCGCAGTGGGCGCGTGACAACCGGTTCCGCAACTTCGTCGAGGACGCCCCGGACTGGAACGTCTCCCGACAGCGCTACTGGGGCATCCCGCTTCCCGTCTGGGTGCCGGAGGACGACCCCGACCCGAGCGCGGAGGACATCCTCGTCGTCGGCACGCGCGAGGAACTCGCAAAGCGTGCGGACCAAGAGGTCGACCCCGACGACGTCGACCTGCACCGCCCGAGCGTCGACCCCCTCACCATCACGGAGGACGGCACCACCTACGAGCGGATTCCGGACGTCTTCGACGTGTGGATCGACTCCTCGGTGGCGACGTGGGGAACGCTCGACTACCCCAGCGACGACTCCCGGTTCGACGACCTCTGGCCCGCGGACCTCATCGTCGAGGCGCACGACCAGACCCGCGGCTGGTTCTGGTCGCAGCTTGGGATGGGCACCGCCGCCCTCGGCGAGGTTCCGTACGACGAAGTCGTGATGCACGGCTTCGCCAACGACAGCGACGGCCGGAAGATGTCCAAGTCGCTCGGCAACATCGTCACGCCCGAGGAAGCCATCGACCGCTTCGGGCGCGACCCGCTCCGAGCCTACCTGATGAGCCACGACCAACACGGCGCCGACCTCTCCTTCGAGTGGGACGGCCTCGGCGAGATTCAGTCGACGCTCAACATCTTCTGGAACGTCTTCCGCTTCCCGCTGCAGTACATGCGTCTCGACGACTACGACCCCGCCGGGGCCGACCTGTCCGACGGCGAGTTGACCGTCGTCGACGAGTGGGTGCTGTCGCGTCTCCAGTCGGTCAAACAGGAGGCGAGCGAGGCGTGGGACGACTACGCCGTCCACGACGCACTCAACACCGTCCTCGAGTTCGTCACGGAGGACGTGTCGCGGTTCTACGTGAAGGCGACCCGCGAGCGGATGTGGGAGGACGCCGACTCCGCGTCGAAACGTGGCGCCTACGCGACGCTCGCGACGGTGCTCGACGAGGTGATTCGCCTGCTCGCTCCCGTCATGCCCTACCTCGCCGAGGAGATGTACCAGACCCTCGACGGGGAGGCGACGACGGTCCACGAACTCGCCTACCCCACCGTCGACGACGAGTGGCACGACCCCGACCTCGAGACGGACGTGGCCGTGCTCCGAGCAGTCGAGGAGGCGGCCGCGAACGCCCGCCAGCAGGGCGGCCGCAAACTCCGCTGGCCCGTCCCGCGCGTCATCGTCGAAACCGAAGACGACGCCGTCGCCGACGCGGTCGAGTCCCTCTCGGACCTCCTCGCCGAGCGAGTGAACGCCCGGCGAATCGAGGTGGTCGACACCTTCGACGAACTGGTCGAGTACGCCGACCCAGAGATGGGGGCCATCGGCCCGGCCTTCGGCGGCGACGCCCAACGCGTGATGAACGCCGTTGAGGGAAGCCGTCGCGCCGACTTAGAGACTGAAGACGGCTACGCCGTCTCCGTCGACGGCGAGCGCTACGAACTCACCGAGGAGATGCTGTCGTTCCGAGCGGAACCCCCCGAGAACGTCACGGGGACGGACTTCGACGTCGAGGACGGCATCGGTGGCACTGTCTACGTCGACACGTCGCTGACGGAGGACATCGAGTCCGAGGGGTACGCCCGCGACGTGGTGCGCCGGATTCAGGAGATGCGCAAGCGCCTCGAACTCGACGTGGACGCACCCATCCGAACGCGCATCGACGTCGACGACGACCGAGTCGCCGGCTTCGTCGACGAACACCGTGACCTCATCGCGGAGGAGACGCGAACGGAGGCGTTCGACGCCGAGGCCGACGACCTGACCGAGGAGTGGTCGGTCGAGGACGTGACGGTCACCATCGGTCTGGAACGAGTAGAATAGGTCGGCACGCGGTGCGGGCTTGCCCGTACGCGTCGTGTCCGGGTTACGTTTCTTCGACCGCGCGAGACAGAGGCCGACGAGCGACGGCGCCGCTCACCACGTCAGGCCTTCGTAGACCAGTCCGTCGCGGCGCTCGACGATTCGGCGGCCGTCGACGACGACGTTGCCGGACATGAGGTCGAACTCCCGGTCGAGGTCAGCGAACTCCGGCCAGTCGGTGACGACGAGCGCCGCCGCCGCCCCCGAGAGCGTCGGCGACGCGGAGGCGAGAAACTCCACGTCCGGGAAGCGTTCGGCCATGTTGTCGCGCGCGCCGACGTTGGGGTCGTAGGCGATGACCTCGGCGCCCCGTTCCTGCAACCCCTCGATGATGGGGATGGCACGCGAGTTGCGCACGTCGTCGGTACCGGGCTTGAACGCGAGGCCGAGGACGGCGACGCGTTCACCCTCGACGTCGACGTGGCTGTCGAGGAGGTCAAGCATCCGCTGAGGTTGGCGGTCGTTCACGTCGATGGCTGCCTGCAGGAGCTGGGGGTCGTACCCCTGCTCGCGGGCGGCGGCGACGATGGCTTTCGTGTCCTTCGGGAAGCAACTGCCGCCCCAGCCAGCGCCGCTACGGAGGAACTGCTCGCCGATTCGGTCGTCGAGGCCGATGGCGTCGGCCACCTCGTAGGCGTCGATGCCGAACTCCTTGCAGATGTTCCCGATGTCGTTGATGAGACTCACCTTCGCGGCGAGGAAGGCGTTGTTGGCGTATTTAATCATCTCGGCGGCGCGGAGGTCGGTGTCGACGACGGGTGTCCCCTCCTCGATGAGGGGGGCGTAGACGGCTTCCAGGGCCTCGAGCGCCCGGTCGTCGTCGGTCCCGAAGACGAGTTTGTCGGGGTCGTTGAAGTCCTCGACGGCGCTTCCCTCCTTCAGGAACTCGGGGTTGACCGCGAGGCCGAAGTCGACGCCGACCCGCTTGCCGGATTCGCGTTCGAGCGCCGGGCCGACCACGTCCTGTGTCGTGCCGGGGACGACGGTGCTCTTGACGACGACTATCGGGTGGCCCTCGATATCGGCGAGGACGGTCCCGAGGGCTTCCGCGCCGGCCTCGACGATGCTGGTGTCGATGCTGCCGTCGTCATTCGTCGGCGTCGGCAGCGCGAGGAAGACCACGTCGGGAGCGAAGTCGACGAGGTCCTCGTAGTCGCTCGTCGCGAAGAGCGACTCGCCAGCGTACCGTTCGAGCAAGGCGTCGAGGCCCGGTTCGGAGACGGGTGCCTCGCCGTCGTTCAGCGCTCTGACGATGGACTCGTCGATGTCGACGTTCATCACGTCGTGGCCGAAGTCAGCGAGACAGGCCGCGACGGTCGTTCCCACGTAGCCGCTACCGACGATACCGATCTGCATCGTGTGTGGGTGGTGAAGCCGAGGCAAAGAGGATTCGGATGCGTCCTCGTCGCTGCGGACTCCCGACCGCTCAGTTCGCCGGGGCATCGACGCCGAGCGTCGCCCGGAGGTCGGCAACGGCGGGGTCGTCGCTCGCGGGGAGGGCCCGTTTGGCGGTGCGACACTCGGCGTCCACGCCCAGTCGCTCGCACACTCGGTCGGCCGTCGCCTCGGCCATCCGGCGGTAGGTGGTGAGTTTGCCACCGACGACGGTGACCAGTCCCGCGGCGCCGTCGGCGGCGTGGTCGAGGAGGGCGAACCCGCGCGAAATCTTGCGGGCGTCGTCGCGCGCCGCCTCGTCCGGCGCGTAGAGGGGGCGGACGCCCCAGTACGTGTCCCGCACCTCGGCGTCGACTCCCGGACACATCGCGGCGCATTCGGCGACCGTCCGCTCGATTTCGTGTTCCGTCCGCTCGAAGTCGTCGGGGTCGTCGACGGCGACGCTCGTCGTCCCGAGGACGGCCGTTCCGTCGCGGGGGACGACGATGTCGCCGTCGTCCGGCGGGCGACACCGGTTCAACACGGCGTCGACACCGGGGTTGTCGACGGCGACCATCACGCCGCGCGTGGGCGCCATCGGCACGTCGACGCCGGCGAGCGCCGCACACCGCTCGGCCCACGGGCCGGTGGCGTTGACCACCACGTCGGCCTCGATTCGGGCGTCCAAGCGCCCGCCGACGGTGGCGCCGGTGACTACTCCATCTGCGACGTGTACGTCTTCGACGGGCGAGTGGGTGTAAAGTTCGGCGCCGGCCTCGCGAGCGGCGGCCGCGGTTGCGAGGACGAGGCTCGCGGGCGAGACGACGCCGTCCGGCACCGCGAGCGCACGTTCGACACGGGGATTCGCTTCCGGCACGCGGTCCCGCAGGGCGTCGCCAGACAGCGTCTCGACGGCCATGCCGAGCGAGTCACACGCCTCGCGCTTTCGCTCGAAGTAGGACGGGTCGTCGCCGTCGAGCTGGAGGAAGTACCCGCCTGTCTCGTCGATACAGTCGGGCGCGATGTCGCGGAGGACGCGGTTTTCGGCGAGACAGGCCGCCGCGTCGTCGGGGTCGGCCTCGGCGTACCGAGCGCCGCTGTGGAGGACGCCGTGCGAGCGACCGGTCGTGCCCGCGGCGAGGGCGCCGCGCTCAACGAGCGTCGTGTCGACGCCGCGCAGAGCGAGGTCACGGGCGACGCCGACGCCCGTCGCGCCCCCGCCGACGACGAGGACAGTCGTGTGCATGGGGTGGTCTGCGCGAGCGGGCCACTTCACGGCGTCGCCTCGCGCCGTGACGCGTCGTTTATCACGGCCGCGGTGCAGGGTCAGGTATGGCGCCGCCGCTCGTACTCGATATCGACGGGACGCTCACGAAGCCAGCGGGGGGACTGGACCCGCGGGCGTTCGAGGCGCTGCCCGCGTGGGACGCCCCCATCGTCCTCGCGACGGGCAAGGCCTTCCCCTACCCCGTCGCGCTCTGTCACTTCCTCGCGATACCCGAACTCGTCGTGGCCGAACACGGCGGGGTCGTCTACGCCGACGACGAAGTCCGCGTGACCGTCGACTCCGAGCGCCCGAAGGCGGCAGCGCGCGCGTTCGTCGAGCGAGGCGGTGACCTCGGCTGGGGCGGGGCGGACACGGTCAACCGATGGCGGGAGACGGAGGTGGCTATCAACCTCGACGCCGACGAACGACTCCTGCGCGACGTGGCCGCGGAGTTCGACCTCGACCTCGTCGACACCGGCTACGCCTACCACCTCAAGACGCCGGGCGTCGAGAAAGGCGACGGCCTGCGGTCGGTGGCGTCGGTGCTGGGGGTCGACCCCGCAGAGTTCGTCGCCGTCGGCGACAGCGAAAACGACGTGTCGACGTTCGAGGCAGTGGGCGAATCGTTCGCGGTGGCGAACGCCGACGAGCGAGCGCGGGCCGCCGCCGACCACGTCACCGAGGGAGCGCACATGGACGGCACGCTCGAAGTCCTCGCAGCCCTGCGATGACGGTGGACCGGTATCGCCTCGGGACGAGTCTCTACGCGGGCGTTCTCTTCACCGTCCTCGGCGCCGTCGCGTGGCTCAGCGGCCAGCCGTTCGTGTTCCCGAGTCTCGGCCCCTCGGCGTTCCTCCTCGCGTTCGAGCGGACGGGTGACCGCGGGCGACTGGCGCGCATCGTCGCCAGCCACAGCATCGGGGGCGTCGCCGGCCTCGTCGCGTACACGCTGTTCGGGGCGGGCGCGGCGCTCACGGCGACGCCACCGCCGCACTCGGCGGCGGGACTGCACCTCGTCGCGAGCGGTATCTGTTCTATCGTCCTCACGAGTTGGGGACTCATCGCGACGGATACGACACACGCCCCGGCGTGTGCGACGACGCTCATCGTCTCGCTCGGCCTGCTGTCGACGCCCGAGCAAGTGGCGATAATCGTCGTGAGTGTCGTCGTTCTCGTCGTCGTTCACGCCGTCGTCGTTGCGGGGTTCGAACGCCTCGTCGGCGACACGCACCCACGGTACGAGTGATCACTCGACGGCGTCGGCACACCACGCGGTGAACTCGTCGTGGGCGTCGTCGGCATCTATGCGTTCGACGCAGGGAACGTCGTGGGGGTGCCACTCGACGAGTCGGTCGGCCAGCTCGGGGTAGCGGTCGGGAGTCGTCTTCGCCAGTAGGACGGCTTCCTCGTCCTCGCGAACCACGTCGTCCCAGCGGTACGTGGAGGTGCAGTCGACGACGTTGACGCAGGCGGCCAGTCGTTCGTCGACGAGGCGACGCGCCAGGTCGGTGGCGGCGTCGCGGGGTGCGGTGACGTACGCCGTCACCGGCGCGTCGTCTGCCATGCCTACGCGTCGGCGGCGTCGGTGGTCGATTCGATGGGGACGAACGTGCCGTTGATGTCCCACTCGTGGATGCAGTACACTCGCCCGGTGATTCGCTCGCCGTCGTCGTCGCGCGCGACTCGCCACGTACTGGTCGCGTCGTTCCAGACCTCCCGCCGGCCGCAGTCCTCACACTCCCGGGCAGTCGGTTTCCTGATGGTGACGCTCATGGGTCGAATAGTGCCGGGCGGGGATTTAATGCTATCTCAAGCGCACGACGCTTATCAGGATTCGGCGACAGCCACCCGTATGGGCTTTCACACGTTCGACAGCGACCGGGCGGCCGCCCTCGAAGACGCCGCCGAGCGGTATCGCTACTGCTCGCGCGAGGAACTCCACGCCCTCGTCGCGCCGCACACGGACATGCGCCTCGCCGACCTGGGGAGCGGGACGGGCTTTTTCACCGACGCGCTGGCGCCCCACGTCGAGACGGTGTACGCCGTCGACGTCCAGACCGCGATGCACGACCACTACCGCGAGAAGGGCGTCCCGTCGAACGTCGAGTTGGTCGAAGCCGACGCCGCAGACCTGCCGTTCGCCGCGGACGAACTCGACGCCGCCGTCTCGACGATGACGTTTCACGAGTTCGCAGACGCCGACGCACTCGACGAAGTCGCTCGGGTGCTCCGTCCCGGCGGGCGCCTACTCACCGTCGACTGGGACCGGGCGGGCGACGGCGAGGCCGGCCCGCCCCGGGACGAGACGTACAGCCTCGCGGACGCCGTCTCGCTCCAGACCGAGGCGGGCTTCACCGTCGAACGCGCCGACCAGCGCCCGGAGACGTTCGTGACGGCGAGTCGGCTGTAAGACGGTTATGCCGAGATTTCGACGCTGTCCGTGTAGTATTCGAGGACGCCGACGAGGACGGCGCCGACGAGGGCGGCGAGACCGAACGCCGCGATGGCGTCGGTGGTCCACCCCGCGGGCGTGGCCTTGGCGGCCTCCACGAGGGGTGCGCGCAACCCGCCGAAGACGAGGCTGACGAGGAAGGTGAGCGTCGCGTAGCGGTAGTGGACGAACGCCCACCGGACGGCGTGGGCCACGGTGAACAGGCCGATGACGGCACCGACGACGAAGGCGCCGACGGTCGAGGCAGGGTCGAGGACGGCCTCGATAGAGCCGCCGAACAGGAGGCCGATGAGGGCGTCGATAAATGCTGTCAGCCGTTCGACGAGGAAGGCGTACTGCCCGAGGATGACGAGGATGAGCGACCCGGAAACGCCGGGCAGGACCATCGCGCTGATGGCCACGGCGCCGACGAAGAATATCACCAGCGGCGAGGAGGGGAGTGCGGCACCCGCCTGCCCGGCCGAGAGGAAGGCGAGGAGGAAGCCGACGAGGCCGGCGCCGACCCGTCCGGGCGTGTCGAGCGACACCTGTTCGGCGAGGACGAGCGCCGATACAGCGATGAGGCCGAAGAAGAACCCGAACGTCGGGACGGGCGCGGCTTCGAGCGCGCGGTGGAGGCCGCGCGTCGCGACGACGACGGCGGTGAGGACGCCACATCCGAGTGCGAGGAGGAACGGACCGTCGATAGCGAGAAAGGCCGCGCGGGCGTCGGCGCGCCGTCCCGGGATGGGGGCGGCGAGAACGTCGAGCACGCGACCGGGTGTGACGTCCGTGAGCGCGCCGATGAGGCGCTCGTAGATGCCGACGATGAGCGCGATGGTGCCGCCCGAGACGCCGGGGACGGCGTCGGCCGCTCCCATGCAGGCGCCCTTACAGTAGACGACCAGCAGGGAGCGAAGCGGACGCATCAGTCCCGAGTGGGGGCCGCGATTCGCGTGATCTCAGCGCGGTCAGCGGCGGTCGACGTGGAGTCGGGGGCCGGCTCGCCCGTGTCGTCCGCGTCCGCGGGCGACTCCGTCTCCACCGGCTGGAGCGACTCGGCAGATTCGGACTCGTTGCCGCCGCCGAGGCTCAGGTTCTGGAGCGGATTCGTCTGGTTCAGTGACACCTGTCGAGCGCCCTCGATGTCGCCGTTGACACGACCCTCCTGAATCTGGACCTGTCCGCGGTACTGCACGAGCGACTGGTTCTGCGTGGCGAGTGCCGATTCGAGCGTGTACGGGCCCGTGGCGCGGACGCTCACGTTCGTGTAGCCGTTGGACGGGCCGTACTCGTCGTAGCCGGTCGTGGCGTACGGGAGCGTCATCTCCAGCTCGCCGTCCTCGGTCGTCATCGTCTCCTGCGTGTAGGTGAACGTCTCGTTGGTCGTGGGGACCCGCATCTCGACGCTGGCGCGGACGGACGTGTTCGGCGGCAAGTCGTCGGCGGTGACCGTCGCACCGGGCACCTTCTCGAAGGTCTTGACCCACGACGGCTCGTAGAGTCGCTGACTCGACGGCGGCACGCCGGTCGACGAGAAGGTCCGGCGGGATAGCGACTGATACTGCGCCGAGGACGTCGCCGACGAGTTACTCACCTTCACGAGGCGGTAGTGTTCGAGCGCAGGCACCTTTTCGGATGGGAACGGCCCGATACCACCGACCTGTGATGTGCTATCGTTCTCGACGTAGTTCTGTGCGGCGGACATATTGTCGAACTGCTGGAGCGGCGTCCCGTTCTGTGCCGTCGCGCGGACGGTGACCGTCTCACCACTCTGGGTTTGGGCGCGTCGCTCTTCCCAGTCGACGACGATCGGCTGTGGCGACATCGAACTCCCGTGGTACTCGTAGAGCCGCACCATCAGGCTCTCGTAGTACCGCTGGTCGCGGAGCATGAACTGCCCCCGGAAGTTGTTGGTGTACACCGGGTTGTAGAAGTCCGACGACGAGACGTTCGACTCGTCGTAGAAGACGACCGGGGCGCTGAACTTCGACTGCGGGTGGACCATCTGCCAGTCGACCATGACGTAGCGCGTGCCCGCGGCCTCTTGGTCACGCTCACCGAGGGTCTCCTGAGCGGCCGTCTCGTTGGACGCGAGCAGGAAGTTCGCCGCGTCAGTTGCCCCCTGCTGGAACGGGTTGGCGTTGGGGATGCGTTCGCCGCGGACGGTTATCCAGTGCCCGTAGTCCCACCACGACTGGACGCCGTAGGCGCCCGCCGGATAGTCGAAGTCTTGTGTCCGCTCGTAGGTACCGTAGTATTCCATCTCGTTGGAGGCACCGCCGAACGTGCCGGGTTCGGGCGTGTTCGACTGCATCCAGTCGAGCGACCCCTGCCACTCGGTGATTGCGTCGGGGTTGGACGACTGGACGGATTCCCACGCCGTGTTACTCTGGTCGAACGACGGGTTGCCCGTGTCGCGGACGCTCATCGGAACGAGCAACACGGGCGTCACGATGAGCATCGCGGCCGCGAACACGGCGAACACCTGATACCCCTGGATGTTGCGGACGGTGTCGAGCGACGCGGTATCGAGGTCGAGGTAGCCGAGCACCTGTCCGAGGAGGTAGGCGTTTGCGATGGCGACGATGGGGGCGAGGTAGTAGTTGAATCGAACCTGCGTGAACGCCGCCGAGGTGATGAAGGCGGCCCACACGACGAAGAGGAGTTTCTCGCCGTCGTAGTTGTGCTGGAGGACGGCACCGAAGAGGATGGCCGCGACCAACCCGACGCCGACGAGTTCCGAGACGATACCGAGGGCGTCGCCGATGGCCCGGAACGGGCCGGGGACGAGGAAGAGGAGGGCAATGATGGCGAGGCTGCCACCGACGTAGCCGACGCGTTCGGTTTCGCCATCGCGCACGAGCGGTTTCGCGAGCAGCCAGATGACGGCGGCCACACCCGTGAAGAGGGTGAACCCGTAATCGGAGAGGATTCGCCCCGTCGCGGTCATGTAGTTCTGCTGCAGGACGTTCGGGGAGAGGTAGGGCTGGGCCTCCGAGATAGTCCGGGTGGCAGCACCGGCGCTGAAGCCGATGAAGCGAAGCGCATTCGTCTGGAGCGTCCCGAACAGCGAGGGGAGCGCGACGGCGACGACGCCAGCGCCGACGACGAGGAGCCCGACCACGGCGACCGGGTAGTACTGCTGGTCGACCCCGCGGTCGTCGAACAGGCGAGCCAAACCGGCGAGGAACGCTGCGCCGGCGGCGACCCCGAGGGCGAGGACGGGTTGAAGCAGCCCGAACTCCGTCGCTGAGAACGAAGCCTCTTGGAATCGGAGGAGCATCAGGACTGCGCTGACGACCATGGAGACGACAGCGACGAACGCAATCGGTTCGGGCGAGTCGCCGGCGACGTAGTCGGAGGTGAGCTGGTAGGTGAGATAGACGCCGAAGACGCCGATGAGCAAGACGCCGGGCGGCCACACCCACATGTAGGCGGCGATGGCGGCGCCGGCGAGGGCGCTCCAGAGAATCGGCTCACGGAGCGCGTCGATGTCGCGGTCGAGGACGAGCTCCCAGACGGGTTTCTCTCGGGTGGCGACGGCGATGGCCACCATCAGCGCGAGGACCGCGAGCGTCTGGAAGAGCGGTTCGACGATGTTGTGGTCCGCGAAGCCGACCACGCCGCGCTGGAGGAACTGTCCAGGGAGGAGAAGCAAGACGACGGCGCCGAACAGGCCGGCGAGGCGTCCGGAGAGACGCTTGCCGACGCCGTACACCGGGAGGGCGATGAGGGCACCGAACACCGCCGGCGCGACGAGGAGGACCTTGGAGACGAGCGTCTCGGAGGGATTCCCGAGGCCGACGAGCAGCGCTACCGTGGCGATTATCTGGTCGTAGAGGGTACCGAACTGCCCCTCGTTCGTCCCGTACGGGAAGTTCGTCCACGGGTCGAACGGCATCGTGAACGGCCAGTGCGCGACCGTGTACTCGACCTGGCGGAGGTGATACCAGGCGTCGTTCCCGGAGAAGTACACCGTTCCGTTCTGGACGAAGGCGTCGTACGCCTGGAGACGGATGGCGAGCATCCCCGCGATAACGAGGACGAGTGCGGGGACGTGATACCAGTCGAAAAAGAGGTCTGCGACCGATGTAGACCCCTGACTCTGATCGTCACTCATTGGCCGAACGGACTGGGATAATCGGCATAAACCTTGTCATATAGGAGGCCTGCGCGGTGGATTGGCAGTGTACTCACGGGCCGTCTACCGGCCGAAGAGCGACTCACACGCCGCTAACACCACTCCCGGACGAGCCAAGAACGGAGCCGTCGAGAGCGGCCGAGATTGGCGGTTCGGCATCGAGAAAGAAACACGCTTTTGGAGTCGCCCCGACGAATCCGCAGTCATGGCCGACTCCGACGCCGTCTGTGTCCTCGTCCCCACACTCGACGAGGCCGCGACCATCGGCGACGTGGTTCGTGATTTCCGGGACGCGGGGTACGAGAACGTCCTCGTCGTCGACGGCGGGTCGAGAGACGACACGCAGTCCGTGGCGCGTTCGGCCGGCGCGCGCGTCGTCGAACAGACGGGGACGGGCAAGGGGCAGGCGGTCCGCGAGGCCGTGACCGAACACGTCGACGCCCCGTACGTTCTGATGCTCGACGGCGACGGCACCTACAGCGCCGACGACGCCGAGACGATGCTTGAGCCACTAATGACCGGCGACGCCGACCACGTCATCGGCGACCGCTTCGCGGACATGCGCGCCGGCGCGATGACGCCACTCAACCGAATCGGCAACCGCCTCATCAACCGAGCGTTCGGTTTCATCCACGGCGAGTCGTTCCGTGACATCCTTTCCGGATACCGGGCGTTCACGCACGAGTCGTTCGAGCAGATGCACCTGACTTCGGACGGGTTCGGCATCGAGACGGAGATGGCCGTCGAATGTGCCAAGCGCTCGATTCCGACGACGGTGGTGCCGGTGACCTACTTCCCGCGCCCCGAGGGGTCGAACACCAACCTCCATCCCGTTCGGGATGGTGGCATCATCTTCCTCGAACTCTACCGCCGAGCGAAGACCAACAACCCCCTGTTTTACTTCGGGAGTATCGGGACGGTGTCGACGGCCGCGGGCGTCCTCGTCGCCGCCTACGTCGCCGTCGAGTGGATTACGCGCCAAGTGTCACACGAAGTGCTGGCCATCGTCGCCGCCTTCGCCATTCTGGTCGGCGTCCAACTGCTCATGTTCGGGTTGCTCGCCGACCTGATTCTCACCCTGCACCGCGAGGACCGACACGACCGGAAGTGAGACGCAGTATTGTAACTGTTTTCCGACGGTTCGCCGAGACGGGCCGGCGAACCACCCGTGGCGACGTAGAATAACCCGTCTCAAAAGGCAACGTTTAGGCCGATTCCGCGGGGTCGTACCACCATGTCAGAGACGGTACTCCTCGTCGGTGGGGGTGGCCGGGAACACGCTATCGCCCGAGCCATCGCCCCGGACGCGGACCTCTACGCCTGCGCGAGCAATCGAAACCCCGGAATCGCGGCGCTGGCCGAGGACACTCGGACCATCGAGGAACGCGATGCCGACGCCATCGTCGCCTTCGCGGACGACGTGGACGCCACGCTAGCCATCATCGGCCCGGAGTCGGCGCTCGCCGCGGGCGTCGCCGACGCCCTCGACGACGCCGGTGTCTACACCTTCGGCCCGTCGGCCGACGCCGCCCGCATCGAGACGGACAAGGCCTACCAACGGCGGTTCATGCAGGAGGAGGGGATTCCCGGCTGTCCCGACTTCGAGACGTTCGACGACATGGCGGCCGCCTGCGAGTACATCGACAGCTACGACGGCGACTTGGCGGTCAAGCCCGCCGGCCTCACCGGCGGCAAGGGCGTCCGCGTCACGGGTGACCAAGTGACCAAAGACGAAGCGAAGGCGTACCTCCGCGACGCCGACTACGACCGTGTCGTCCTCGAAGAGCGACTCGTCGGCGAGGAGTTCACCGTGCAGGCGTTCGTCGCGAACGGCGACGTGCGACCGACGCCCGCGGTCCAAGACCACAAGCGCGCCTACGAGGGTGACGAGGGGCCGAACACGGGCGGCATGGGGAGCTACAGCGACGCCGCCCCCACGCTACCGTTCATGGACGAGAGCGACTACGCGGCGGCCGTCGACGTGCTTGAAGCGACGGTCGACGCCCTCCCCGACTACAAGGGCGTCCTCTACGGGCAGTTCATGCTCACCGCAGAGGGGGTTCGCGTCGTGGAGTTCAACGCCCGCTTCGGCGACCCCGAAGCGATGAACACGCTGCCGGTCCTCGAGACGCCGTTCCTCGACGTGCTGACGGCCGCACGAGACGGCGACGACCTCCCCACCCTCGCGTTCGACGACCGCGCGACGGTGTGTAAGTACGCCGTCCCGGCGGGCTACCCGACCGACCCCGAATCGGGCGCGCGCATCGCGGTGGACGAGGAGAGCGTCGCCGCCGCGGAGACGGAGTCGGGCGACGCACTCCTCTTCTACGCGAGTGTCGACGCGCGTGAGGACGGCCTCTACACCACTACCTCGCGGGCCTTCGCCGTCGTGGGCATCGACGACACCATCGCCGACGCCGAGTGCATCGCGGAGGACGCGCTCTCGGCGGCGGGCGACGGCCTGCGCGTCCGCCACGACATCGGCACGGCGTCGCTGGTCCAGCGCCGCGTCGACCACATGCGCGACCTGCGCGAGTAATCGGCACCGACAGAACTGCGTCGGACGGGCGTGTGACGGGTCACGAACCTTTATTTCGCCACGACGCGTCTCTCCGTTAATGGCGACGCTACGGGACTCCCTCGGTGGCCTGGTCGACGACATCGACGGACTGTTTCTGTTCACACCGTCGGCGGCGTACTACGACCAGTTCGCGGACGCGGACGTGGACCGAGTGGTCATCGCCGCCGAGAACAGCGTGGACGCCGACGCCTTCGTCGAACTCCCGCTCGACTTCGACAACGTCCGTGACCGAATCCGGTTCGGCATCGAGGGCGCGATGGAACACGAGTTCGTGACGGAGGGTGACTCCGTCGCCTGCACCGTTTCGATGTTCGGCGACGACGTGGACGCGGACTCGGTGGTTCGGGTGCGCGTTGACGAGTCGATTCGCTCCGGCATCTACGACCTGTTCACCGACTCGCGGGCCGAACCCGGCGTCATTCGCGACGTGTTCGAGGTGGCCATCGACCTCGGGAAGAAAGGACAGAAAGGGAAACCCGTCGGCGCGCTCTTCGTCGTCGGCGACGCGGGCAAGGTGATGAACAAGTCCCGCCCGCTGAGCTACAACCCCTTCGAGAAGAGCCACGTCCACGTCGGCGACCCCATCGTGAACGTGATGCTCAAGGAGTTCTCGCGACTTGACGGCGCCTTCATCGTCTCCGACGCGGGCAAAATCGTCTCCGCCTACCGCTATCTCGAACCCTCGGCGGAGGGCGTCGACATCCCGAAAGGCCTCGGGGCGCGTCACATGGCCGGTGGCGCCATCACGCGCGATACGAACGCCATCGCCATCGTCCT
This sequence comes from Haloplanus vescus, assembly GCF_900107665.1. Lineage (NCBI taxonomy): Archaea > Methanobacteriati > Methanobacteriota > Halobacteria > Halobacteriales > Haloferacaceae > Haloplanus > Haloplanus vescus. The sequence goes on along the minus strand of NZ_FNQT01000002.1, from coordinate 336,653 downwards.
CTCGGAATCCGACGGGATGGTGCGGGCGTTCAAGGGTGGCGACCTGATTCTGGAGATAGACCCGGAGGAGTACTGAGATGCAGGGCGGGATGCTCGCCGAAATCGTCGAGGCGGTGCCGCTCCGCCTCTGGTTCGCCTTCGGGACGCTCTTTCTCGGCCTGCTGTTCGGCTGGGTGACGCGCGTGACTGCGCGGCGATTCCTCCAGCGAATCGGCATTCCAGCCGCCGTTGAGGGGACGGCCTTCGAGCGCACCGCCCGGAGTGTCGGCACGTCGACCGTCGACATCCTCGCGGCCATCGCGGGCTACTTCGTCTTCGGCATCGCAGTGTTCGCCGCCGTCGCCGTCGCGGAAATCGAGTATGTGGCGCAGTTCTGGAACGCCGTCGCCGGCTTCCTCCCGCAGCTGTTCGTCGCCATCGTCGTCCTCATCGCCGGCATCCTCCTCGGCGACAAGGTGGAACTGCTCGTCTCGGAGCGCTTCCGCGGCGTGAAGATTCCGCAGATAGACGTCCTGCCGCTGATAGCGAAGTACAGCATCTTCTATCTGGCCGCGCTCATCGCACTCGGCCAGGTGGGCGTCGCCACCGCGGCGCTCATCGTCCTCCTCGGCGCGTACGTCTTCGCACTCGTCTTCCTCGGCGGCCTCGCCTTCCGCCACCTGCTCTCGGCCGGTGCAGTCGGCACCTACCTCCTCCTCAATCAACCCTACACTATCGGCGACGAGATTCGCGTCGGCGACGTGCAGGGTATCGTCCAAGAGATGGACCTGTTCGTCACCCACGTCGAAATCGACGGCGAGGAGTACGTCTTCCCGAACAGCAAGGTGTTCGCCGAGGGCTTCGTCCGAATCCGCGGCTGACGCCCATACGGTTTCTCGTAACTATTTGCCGGTCCGTCCCGGTGACCCACCGGAAATCACAATAACCCGTATCACTCGTCGCGTCCGACGCCGCCCTCGACGGGACGGGCCGGGACGCCGGCCACCGTCGTCCCCGGCGGTACGTCCTCGGTGACCAGCGAGTTGGCCGCCACCTTCGCGTCGGCGCCGATTTCGACGCCCGGCAGGACGACGGCGCTCGCGCCTATGAGCGCGCGTTCCCCGACGATAACCTCCCCCGTTCGGTACTCCTCGGTCAGGAACTCGTGACAGAGCAGCGTCGCGTCGTAGCCGACGATGGCGTCCGCTCGAATCGTCAGATGCTCGGGCCAGAACACGTCCGGCGTCGCCTCTAGGCCGAACGCGACGCCGGGGCCGACCGTCGCCCCGAGTCGTCGGAGAAGCCAGTTTTTCAGGCGCAGACTCGGCGAGAGACGAATCAGCCAGACGGCGAGATAGTTCACGACGACCCGGAGCGGATGCTTCGCGGTCGGCCAGTGCCACAGCGAGTTTCGCGGGCCAGCGGTGGGGTGTCGGTCGAGACGGTCGTGTCGGCTCACGGTCGGCGTTCGCACGCCGGCGACTTGAAACCGTAACTCACCGACGGCGGCGCACGACCGCCACCACCGCAACGAGCGCGAGCACGACAGCGACCACGCCGAATCCGGGACCGGAACCGCTGGTCGTCGAGCTAGCGGTCCCCGTCTCCGTGGTCGACTCGGGACCGTCGGCAGCGGCGGTCGTCCCCGCCGAACTCCCGTCGGACGAATCGGGCGTCGGGGTGGCCGTCGCCGTCGTCACCTCGACAGTCTCCGTCGCCGCCGGGTCACTCTGGACCACGGCGAACGTCGAAAATCCGGGCGTCTCAGCGGTCAACACCGCGGTCGACCCCTGCTGACTCTCGACGTCGGTCTCGAAGGTGTCCCACGAGTCGGTCGATTCGTCGTAGTGTGCGACCCGCAGTCGCTCGGGGTCGACGTCCGTCGCCGACGTGTCGACGCGCATGCGGAGCGTGGCTGGCGTCGTTGCCCAGTCGTCGGGCATCTGAATCGAGACGACGCCGACGGTCGGGTCGTCGGGCGACGAGACGCCGTCGGGAAGCGACGAGAGCGTCGTCGCGCGGGCGAAGCCGTTCCCCGAGGCGTCGCTGCTGACCTCGACGCTGTCGACGGGACCCGACCCCAGGTCGAAGGTGACGGAGCCGGTGCCGCCGAAGACGGTCACCGTCGAGGAAGCGACGCGACTGGAGAACGACCCGGGGGCCGACGGGGCGGAACTCCCGCCGCTATCCGGGAACGAGATGGAGACCGAATCCTGCTCGCCGCCCGCGCCGTCGTTGCCGGCGGCGTCAGCGGCCGTCTGGAGCGTCGCCGTGTACTCGCCCTCGGTGTCCGGCGCGTACGTCAGCGTGTGGACGTACGGCCCGTCGCCGGAGACGGCGAAACTGGAGAGCGTCGTCGATTCCGGACCGCTCAGGTCGACCTCGACGCTGTCGAGTGACTCCGTGGCCGTCACTTCGACCTGGACACGTTCGTCGCCGGTCGCCGAGACGTCCGTGACCACCGGCGTCGAGCCGTCGACTTCGTCCACGTCGCCGGCATCGACGGCCGCAATTTCGTTGCCGGCGAGATCGGCGGTCGACCCGGGCGTGTACGTCACGTCGGCAGTCCCAGTCCCGTTCACTTCGGCGGCGTCCGTCGTGATGCGGAGCTGGAGTCGGTCGTCGTCGGTCGTCCCCAGCGTGTCGACCGAGTCGACAGTCGTCCCGCCAATCGTCCAATCGCCGGGCGAGACGGTCGCGTCGTCGATAGCGCCGGTGAAGGTGACGTTCGCGGCGTCGACGTTCCCGTCGCCGTCACGGTCAAGGACCGTCGCCGACTCGACGGTGGGCGCCGCGCCGCTTGTCGTGTTCGTGAACGTCGCCGACCCCGAGAGGGCGTTGCCGAGCGAGTCGAGGAACGTCCCGCCCGCGTAGGTCACGTCGGGCGTCGCGTCACTCCCCGAGAGACCGGACACCGACAGGCTGACGGCGTCGTCGTTCGCCGTGCCCGTACTCACGCTGTCGACAGCGCCATCGGAGAGCGAGAACGCCGAGGCGGCGAGCGTCGAGGCATCGTCGTCGATGGCCTCCGAGAGCGTCAGGTCGATGCGGTCGACGCTCCCGTCACCGTTCGTGTCTGCCGTCGATGCTGCCGTGACGGCCGGTGATGCGGTGTCCGTCGCCGTCAGCGTCTGCGACGGGTTGTCGTTCCCCGACAGGTCGAGAAGCGAATCACCAGCGAGCGTCACGTCTGGTGTGACGGCCGTGCCAGCCGAGAGCCCGGAGACGGAGAGCGTCGTCCGATTGTCGTCCGCCGTTCCGGTCGTCACTCCGTCGACCGAGCCGGCAGGCGACGAGAAGTCACCAGCGTCCACCGAACTGTCGTTGACGGGTTCGGTGAACGTCACCGTCAGCGCATCGACAGTGCCGTTGCGATTCGTGTCGTTCGTCGTCACCGATACCATCCGCGGGTCGGCCCTGTCGAGGACCGTCTCTCCCGAGAACGAGGCCGCCGGGTTCGATCCGTCGGTGATGCTCCCCTGCGTGCCCGCGGACGCGTCGTACGAGAGCGCCAGGTCGAGTCCCGTGTCGTTCTGGGGGGCGATAGTGGAGAGGTAGACCGTATCGTCGGACACGAGAGACGAATCGAACATGATGGCTCCGCTGTCGGAACCACCGAGCGAGTAGTCCCCAATTTCGGGAGAACTCGCGGAGACGTTCTCGGAGTACTGAACGCCGACGGAATCGACGGTGCCGTCGCCGTTGCGGTCGAGCGACGCACTCGACAGGACGACGGGAGCGGCACTGTCAGTCGCGGCGTCAGACGTGGTATCGATCATCTGGTTCCCGGCGGCGTCCTGAACTGCAGCACTCGACCCTCCGGACTGCGTGTAGGCGAGCGTCGGCGTCGCGCCCGTGTCGGCCGAGGACCCTTCGTTCAGCGTCAGGTTCACCGCCGCGTCGCCGTCGTCGTCCGCGACACCCGAGACGGTGCCAGACAGACCGTTCGCCGAGTCGATGGAGAAGTCAGCCGCCTCGACCGACCCCGACGCGACACTCTCCGTGAACGTCACGTTCAGGGTGTCCACGGTGCCGTTAGAATCGGCGTCGACCGTCGTCAGGCCCGCGAACGTCGGCGCCGCGCCGTCCTGCATCGTCAGCGTCTGGGCGGGCGCGTCGTTCGGTCCGTCGGTGACGCTCGATCCCGAGTAGTCGAGGGTGGGCGCAGTCGACCCGCCCGTGGTGTTGGCCGCCCCGGTCACGTTAAGTCGAACCTCGCTCCCTGAGACGGTGCCGTCGCCGTCTTTCGCGATATCGACGGTCCCCGACGACGTGATGGACCAGTCACCGTCGGAGTACGACGACCCGGACACGTCCTCGGAGTAGACCACGTCGACTCGGTCGACCCGGCCGTCGTCGGTCGTGTCTCGGTAGGTGGCGTTCAGCGCCACCGGCGCCGCGCCGTCGCTCGCGGTGACCGTCGTCGAACTCCCCGCCGGGCCCGCGTTCCCATTCGTATCCTGCACCGCGTTCTGTGCGACGGTCACGTCCGGCGTGAGACTCGTGTCGTTGGGCGTCACCGAGTCGAGTTCGAGGCGGAGCGTGTCGTCGCCGTCGTTGTCGGCGATGGCCGCTACGTTCGCGTTGCTGACCGTGAAGTTACCCGTCGCGTACGACACCGAATCGTTGACCGGTTCGTCGAAGGAGACGGACACGTTGTCGACGGTGCCGTCGGTGGTGTTGTCGTGGGGGTTGCTCCGGTCGGGACTGGGCCGTAATCGGCTGTCACGGACGCCGAGTCGCCGTCGCCTTGACCGTCGAGGTCGACGGTCACGTTCGCGGCGTTCCCCTTCGCCACCTGCAACGTGTCGTTAGCGTCGTCGGTCGTGGTGGCCGAGACGGTGAACGACCCCCAGTATTCGCCGTCGCCACCGGTCGGGTCGGGAGCGGTACCGTCGTCGTACAGGGTCACGGTAATCGACCCGCCGTTATCGTTGTCGACGGTGACATCGACCGTCGTCCCGTTGGTCGTGCCAGAGTCGTCCGCGCGGATGTAGACCGTCTCGCCGTCGGTCACCGTACTGACCTGCGAGCCACCGACCGAATCGTAGATGGCGACTTGGTCTTGAACGGCCGCTGACGTTCCAACGAGTGGCGACCCGAGAGTACCGAGAACGACGAGCGTTGCTACGAGGAGGGCAATGAAATCAGTTCGTGTCGTCGACATCGACTGGAATCACTAGTTTCCTCTCCAGACAGGAACCGCCCTAAAAGTTTGGAACCTAATCGCTTAGGTCACTGAATCCCAGCGAGCAGATACCCCGCGGGAAACGTCGCGAGGAACACGGCGAGGCCGACGATGAACCACGCGTAGACGTCCGCGGGGCTCAGTAGGATAGCGATGGCGGTGGGGACGGCCGCGAGCGCAGACGCCACGACGAATCGCTCGGTCGAGACCATCAGTCCAGCCGTTTCGAGACGTACGGGCCGTCTTGGTGGTAGCCGAGTTTCTGCCGGTAGTACTCGCGGGCGCCGATGCCGCTGATGACGCTCACCTTGCCGTAGCCGGCTTCGGCCGCCAGCTGCTCGGCGCGTTCGAGGAGCCGTTTCCCGTAACCGCGGTGTTGCCAGTCGGCGTCACCAGTGTCGTGGAAGCCTGCTTCGCTCCCGTAGACGTGGAGTTCGCGGACGAGGGCGGCGTCTTCGAGTTCGCGTCGCACGGGGTCGTTCGGGAAGCGAAGCCGACAGAAGCCGATGAGCAGGTCGGCCACGGGGTCCTCGAAGCTGATGAAGTGTTCCGTCCCGCCGCCGGCTTCGTAGGTCATCACGTCGAGTTCGATTCGCTCGGGGTCCGGGTCGGCGTCGTTATGCCCCACCTCGCGAGCGCGGATGTCACGCGGCGTGATGCCCTTCTCCTCCGCACGCTGTTCCGCGAGTTGGCGCAGGTTCGACTTCCAGACCCCGGCGTCGATGTGGTCGGCGGGGATGTCGCGTTGGACGCGCTGAAGTCGGGTGTACTTCGGAATCCGGTCCATCACCTCCGCGACGAGTTCGGCGGCCTCCTCGTTGTCGAGGGGGTCGAAGTCGTCGCGGCGCCACATGTCGTAGGTCCGGGTGCCGCGGACGACGAGGGTCGGGTAGATTTTCAGGTAGTCGGGGCGCCAGCGCGGGTCGGAGAACAGTTGCTCGAAGTCCTCCAGACACATCTCGTAGGTCATGCCCGGCTGACCGGGCATCATGTGAAAGCCCACCTTGAACGCCGCGTCGCGGAGGCGACGGTTGGCGTCGATGGAGGCCTGCACGCCGTGCCCGCGGTGCATCTCCCGATTGATTCGCTCGTAGGTGGTCTGGACCCCCACCTCGACCTTGGTGCCGCCGAGACGCAACATTCGGTCTATCTGCTCCGGGTCACACCAGTCGGGCTTGGTCTCGAACGTGGTGCCGATGTTGCGGACGTCCGTCGTCTCGTTCTCGGCGATGACGTCCTCCAAGTAGCGAAAGTCGGGGTCGTCCTCCGCGAAGCTTCGCCCCTCGGCGGGGTTGGGCGTCGAGTCGGGGTCGTAGTCGTTGAGCGCCTCCAACGCTCGCTTGACGAACCACTCCTGGTAGTCGTGGCTCCGCGCAGTCATCGTCCCGCCCATCAGGATGAGTTCCACCTTGTCGACCGGGTGGCCGATGTGGCGGAGTTGTTCGAGGCGGAGCGTGACCTGTCCGTAGGGGTCGTAGTCGTTCTGTTCGCCGCGGGCCGCCGCGGGTTCGTGGCCCGTGTAACTCTGGGCGCTCCCGAACTCGGAGGCTGGCCCGCCGGGACAGTAGAGGCACTTCCCGTGCGGGCACATGTGCGGCGAGGTCATGATGGCGACGGGCGAGACGCCCGACGCGGTCCGGACGGGTTTGCGCCGGACGACGTCCTCCACCTCGTCGCGTCGCTCGTCGGGCGCGTACTGCAGAATCTCGGCGTTCTTCGGGACCTTCGGCGAGGAGTGTGTCGAACAGGCGTCGAGTTTCGCGGATTCGAGGTCGTCGCGGTCAATTTCGCCGTCGAGAATCCGCTGGACGAGGTCCTCGCAGGTTCGCTGGAAGGCGTCGGACTCCTCGGCAGGGGCGTCCGTGCTCATCGTTCGGTCCCAATCATCGTCTCGTCCTCGTGTCGGCGGGTCGCGGGGTTAAGGGTGTCGGACGGGCCGATTCAGGCGAGGCGGTCGACCGCGGCGTCGACGACGGCGTCGACGGCGTCGTCGCGTCGCCCGGAGAGGAATTCGATGCGGCCGTCGCGGATGCTCGCGGCGGTGATACCCGCGTCGTCAACGAGTTCCGCGGCGTCGGCGGCCACGCCACGCACGTCGAGGTCGGCGTCGGTCCGCAGGTAGAGTTCGTCGGTGCCGACGCCGACGATGAGGTGCGCACCGTCGGCGCGACGGCGGTGGAGTTCGTCGAGGAGCAGCCCCGTCGGCGGGAAGTCGAAGCGGTGGGTGTAGGCGTCAGTGTCGAGCACTTCCACCGTCAGACCGCCCTCCTCGCGGGTGTCGACGTTGGCCGTCGCGGTGTCGACTTCCGCGTCGAGTTTCTGCCGGAACTGCTCGCTGATGTGGCCGGCGAGGCCGCCCGCGTCCTCGAACAGGAGGTCCGTGATGAGTTCGCGCTTGTCCTCGTAGGACTGGTAGTACGCCTCCAGCGCGATGGCCTCGCGGAGTTCGCGCGTCCGGTCGGCGTCGTAGCCCGCCTCGCTGGCGAGGTCGACGTACGCCTCGGGCGCGTCGCCCCAGTAGGAGACGGCGGGGAGGTGGGAGAGGTCGCCCTCCACGTCCTCGTTGACCGTCGCCGCGAGCGTGGCGGCGAGCGTCCCCGTCGAGAGGTCGCTGGCGTCGGCCCCGGCGAGGCCGGGGTTGACGATGGCGTCACAGTCGTCGGCGGCGGCGGCGTCGGCGACTTCGGCGTCGACGACGACGCGTCGGGCGCCGTAGATGCCGAGCAGACCGAGGCCGTCACTGGATTCGACGGTGCTGCCCGTGCCGACCAGCAGGACCAGCGGCAGTTTCTCGTCGTGTCGGTCGCGGTCCTGGAGCATCCGCGTCACGTCGTTGGTCGCGTCGTCCATGTCGTAGACGGAGCCCTCGAGCGGGCGCCGAGTGAAGTAGTGATACTCGGCGTCGGCCGTCGCGTACTCCTCGCGAATCAGGGGCAGGACGGCGCGCTCGATGGCCGCACCGGCGACGTAGCCGTCCGCCGTCGCGGCGTGGCGGACGACCACGGGTCGGGATTCGAGGACGGCCCGTCGGACCGTCTCCGCGGCGTCGATCAGGTCGTCGGCCACCGCGTCGATGGCGTCGTGGTCGACAAGCGGCGTCACGGCGTCGGGGCGGGCCTCGTCGGTCAGGGCGTCGGCGAGTCGGCGCTCGACCGTCGCCGCCTCGTCATCGGAGAGAATCGAGAGCGCCTCGGTTTCGACCTGCAGTTCGTCGTAGCGGAGTTCGACTTCGCCGTCGAGGCGGACGATGCTCCCGACTTCCACGTCGGGGTAGGCTCGCACGCCGGCCTCGACGAAGGCGGCGCAGTCGACGACGCCGGACGCGTCGCGGAGTTCGAAGACGGTCGGGCCGCTGGTCTGGCGGACGCTGACGATTTCGCCCTCCAGTCGCACGGTGTCGCCGACGTGGTCGTCAAGAGCGTCGACGTCGACACGGTCGGTGTCGCCGGTGGCTTCGGGTCCTGATTGCGGCTCTGTCTCCGCTTCCGCTTCGGTCTCGGCAGTCTCGTCGTCGGTCGACGCAGAGTCAGATTCGGTGTCAGCGTCGGGCGTAGATTCCGATTCAGATGCAGACTCGGACGTAGATTCCTCGGAGACGTCTTCTGCCTCGCCGTTCTCGCTCGGGGCGGGCGTCGGCGTCGTTCGGACGGGGCCGCTCTCGTCGTCGTCGCTCTCGTCTGTCTCGATGGGGTCGCCGTCGGCGTCGCCCTCGGGGTCGTGAATCCGGGCGCCGCGGAACTCGCTATCGGACTGTCGAATCGACCACGAGAGGTCGACGTTGCCGTTGTCGCGGACGTTCTTGACCTGAACGAACACCGTGTCACCGGACTCCCAGTCGAGGCTCTCCAGTCGGCGGTCGAGTTCGCTCCGGTGGAGCAGTCCCGTTACGCCGGGAGAGAGGTCGACGAACACGCCGAAGTCGGCGAAGCCATCGACCGTTCCCTTGTAGTATCGGCCCGAGACCAGTTGGTCTGGGCTGGAGCCGCGGAAATCAAACCAAACGTCTTCTTCGTGGGTGATCCAATCCATTGAGCGAATCGAACAGGCCCATCCTAAAACGATTGTCGAAACGACGCGACGCTCACAGCGTCTCGGCGCACGCTCAGATGATGTACCACGCCCGGAGTAGCGTGGCGAGGGCGTCGAAGCCGCGGAACCCGTACCCGAAGAGCAGCGCCGCGGGGAGGGCCCCGGCGAGGGTGGCCCGCCCCGTCGTCGTCCGGTGCACCGTCGCCAGACCGACGACGAGTAGCGCGGCCCCGTACAGGCAGGCCGCAACGCGGATTTTCGGGACTGGCACCGCCGCGAGCGGACAGGGCGCCGTCGCGTACGCGAGCACCTGCACCGTCTCGCTGACCCCCGCCCGGTCGCGGACGACAGCGAGCAGACAGAGCGTCTGGAGCGCGGCGAGGAGGTGGAGGGCGGCCGGCGCGATTAGGAGTGCGACCAGCAACACGACCACCGCCGCCCGGAGGGCGCTCGACGCCGGGAACTGCGCCGGCGCGAGAAGCGCCAGACAGAGCGCGTACGCGACGGCCATCACGACGGCGAAGACCAGTCCCGGCGCTTGGTCGCCGGGAGCGACGGCGTTCTCGAAGAAGCGGCGAGGGCGAACGAGCACCTCGACCCACGCGCGAGCGATGCCGCGCGGGCCGCGCTCTCGACCACCGCGGGAGTCCTCGACCCAAGTCGTCACGGGTGGACGTGTCTCGGCCGTCGATAATGGGCGTTGTGATTCACTCGCTTCGGGACTCGATGTGGGCGAATTCGACGACTCGACGCCCCAGCGTCTCGACGCGGGCGGCGAGTTGCTCGTCGGCGAAGCCGTCGTCGTCGAAGGCCGACGACGCTTGGGGGATGCCCGCGTGGTGGGGGACCACCCACGCGTCGAGCGTCCGACACACGACTCGCAGGTGGTCGAGCGCCGAGACGGGGAACCCGCCGCCCGAGACGGCGAGGAGGCCGACTGTCGCCCCGTCAAACTCGTCGCGCCCGCAGTAGTCAAGCGCGTTCTTCAGCACCCCGGAATACGAGCCGTGATAGACGGGGGTGCCGAGCAGTATCGCGTCGGCGCGGCGGACCCGCCGGGTGAAGGCCGCGCCGTCGCCTTGCTCCTCCACGTCCGGATTCAGGGGCGGCAGGTCGAAGTCTCGAAGGTCGAGGAAGTCGGTGTCGGCGCCCGCCTCGGCCGCGGCGTCGAGTGCGTGTCGAAGGGCGATTCGCGTGTGACTCCGTTCGCGCAGGCTCCCCGCGACGGCGACGACGGTGGTCATTCGTCGGGCCACGCGGCAGTCGGCGTCACCATTCTAGCCCACCGTTGACGCCGAGCACTTGGCCGGTCATGTAGCTGGCGTGGTCGCTGGCGAGAAAGCGGATGATGCCGACGATGTCCTCCGGGTCGGCGAAGCGGTCCAGCGGAATTTTGGCGCGAATCTTGTCTTGGACGCGCTCTGGCACCTTCTCCAGCATGTCGGTGCGGACGAACCCGGGCGCGACGCAGTTGGCCGTCGACCCGTGCGAAGCGAGTTCGAGCGCGAGCGTCCGCGTGAACGCGAACATCCCCCCCTTCGAGGTGGCGTAGTTGGCCTGTCCGTAGTTGCCCTGTTGGCCCACGACGCTGGAGATGTTGATGAGGCGGCCGTGGTCGGCGTCCCGAATGTCGTCGAAGAAGGCCTTGGTGCAGTTGAACGTCCCGCCGAGGTTGACGTCGATGACCGTCTGCCACTCGTCGTGAGTCATCTTCTCGAACTTGCGGTCGATGGTGATGCCGGCGTTGTTGACCAGTACGTCGACGGTGCCGAGTTCGTCGTGAATCCGGTCGGCCATCGCCGCCACCTCGTCGGGGTCCGAGACGTCGGCCTGCGCGCACAGCGCCGTCTCGCCGTTGGATTCGATTATCTCGCGCACCGCCTCGGCCTCCTCGTCGGAGCTCCGGTAGTTCACGACCACCGCCGCTCCGCAGCGCGCGAATTCGAGGGCGATAGCCCGGCCGATGCCCCGGGAGGCGCCGGTGACGAGACAGATTCGGTCGTCGAGTGGGCGCGAGTCGAGTGGGTCCAGCCTGACGGTCGAGTCCGACGACATACGTGCTACGTACGCCCGCCGGGTGTTAATTATTCCCACCCTGAGGTGGGTGGGGTCGACCTACAGGTTCGGCAAAACTGCGTCCACGTCGACGTAGTCCCGGACGAGAGCGGCGGCCGCGTCGAAGGGCGTCCGCGCGTCCGGGTCGAAGTCGGGGCGTTCCCGGCCGGCCGAATCGTAGGCGGCGTCGACGAACGCCTCGCGGACGCCGGGGTTCTCGAAGAGGCCATGGAGGTACGTCCCGGCGACAGTTTCGACGGCGGCGCTGTCGGGGCCGAGCGGTCGGTCGACCGGTGTCAGCGCACGGGTGTCACCCATGTGAATCTCGTAGCCGGACACCGACCCGTCGACGCCGGCCAGCGGTCCGGCACCGGACACGTCCCACGTCACCGCCTCGACGCGCTTGTCCGTCGAGAACGTCGTCTCCACGGGCAAGCGACCGACGCCCTCGACCACCTGCCGGTCCCCGGTCCCCTCCACGTGGGCGCCGCGGATGCGCTCACCGAGCAACTGGTAGCCGCCGCAGACGCCGACGACGGGGCCGTCGAAGGCCGCGAGTTCCGCGTCGAAGCCGGCTTCGCGGAGGGCGAGCAAGTCGTCGACCGTGTTCTTCGTGCCGGGGACGACGACGGCGTCGGCGTCCGCGAGCGACGCCGAGAGCGGGAGGTACGCCACGCTGACGCCGGGCACGCGCGCCAGCGGTTCGAGGTCCGTGAAGTTCGACAGCCGAGGCAAGCGCGGCACGCCGACAGTGACCGTCTGCTCCGGGGGCACGTCGTCCTCGCCGCGGACGCCGCCGTCGTCCGGGAGCGAGACGCTGTCCTCCGCCGGGAGTCCCGGGTCGTCGTGGGGGACGACGCCGACGACGGGCACGCCCGTCCGTTCCTCGACTTCCTCGATGGCGGGGTCGAGAATCGACCGGTCGCCGCGGAACTTCGTGATGACGACGCCCGCGACTCGCTCCGCGATGTCGTCCGGCGCGAGTTCGAGCGTCCCGACGATGCTGGCGAACGCGCCGCCGCGTTCGATGTCGGCGACGAGGAGGACCTCCGCGTCCGCGAACCGCGCCGTCTCGACGTTCGCCAAGTCGCGGTGGCGGAGGTTCGGCTCCGCGATGCTCCCCGCGCCCTCCGCGACGACGACGTCGTGGTCGGCCGCGAGCCGTCGGTAGGACGCCTCGGCGGCGTCGCGGGCGCGCTCCCAGTAGGTGTCGTAGTACTCCGCGGCGGGGACGTGCCCCACCGCCTCGCCCCGAATCACCACTTGGCTCTCGCCGTCGCCGCGGGGCTTGAGCAAGACGGGGTTCGCGTCCGTCGTCGGCGTCGTCCGCGCCGCCTGCGCTTGGACGTACTGCGAGACGCCGATTTCGCCCCAGTCGGCGTCGGTATCGCCGGCGGCGAGGACGGCCCGCGCGTTGTTGCTCATGTTCTGCCCCTTGAACGGGGTCACGTCGACGCCGCGGTCCGCGAGGTAGCGACAGAGGCCGGCGGCCACCGTGCTCTTGCCGACGTGGCTGGCCGTCCCCGCGACGAGCACGGTGTGCGCCATCAGAATTCGGTGCCCTTCCGCGCTCGCTGCCCCGCGTCGATGGGGTGGCGCTCCTTGCGGACGTTCGTGACGAGGTCGGCGTGGTCACAGATTTCGTCCGACCGCTCGTGGCCGCCCGTGAGCACGAGTTCGAGGCCGTCGGGGGCCGTCTCTATCAGGTCGACCACGTCGGCGGCGTCGACGAGGCCCCGGTTCGCGGCGTAGAGGAGTTCGTCGAGGATCAGCATGTGGACGCCGTCGTCGGCGGGGGCGTCGAGTGGGAACGGCGAGCCGAGGTCAGCGTCGTCGGCCGCGTCGACGAGTTCGCGGGCGCGCCGCAGGCCGCCCCGGGCCTTCGCGACGTGTTCGTCCTCCGCCGACTCGTCGAGGAGGCCGTGCCAGCCGTAGTGGCCGGTGTTCTCGTAGGTGAAGCCCGGGGTCTGTGCGATGGCGTTGTACTCGCCGCGGACGTCCTCGACGCTCGACGCCCCGCCTTTCATGAACTGGAGCATGTGGACGCGGTAGCCGTGGCCAGCGGCGCGAAAGCCCATGCCCATGGCTGCGGTGGTCTTGCCCTTGCCGTCGCCCCACCAGACCTGCGCGAGGCCGAACTCGTCGGGCGCCGAGGGCGTGATTCGGCGTGCTTCTGGCGTCTCGCCCTTGCCGGGGGGTCGTGTCTGTCGTTCGTCGTCGGTGTCGTCGGTCATGGGTGGTTTCGTGAGGAGTCAGCTCCCGTTCGCTCGCTCCACGAAGGCGTCGAAGGCGCCGCTCTCGGGGTGGAGGTGGCAGTAGGTGCCGAGCGTGCGGTACTCCTGCAGGCCGTCGCGGCCGTCGTCGATGCCGTCGCCGCGGACCACGTCGAACGCGAACCGAGCGTCGTCGCCCACGTCGGCGCTTGAGTAGTGGAACTCGTGGCCGCGCCGTCGCTCGTCGGCCCCGGCGGTCAGCGTCTCCCCCGTCGCCCGCAGTTCGACGTGGTCGAGCGCCTGATACCGGTCGTGCATCCGCACGTCGGCGGGCAGGACGCCGGCCATCGCGTGGGTGTCGCCCGCCGTCGTCGTCAGCGACTCGGTGAGCGCCATCAGTCCCCCGCACTCGCCGAGGACGGCCGCCCCGTCGGCGGCCCGCGATGCGATGGCGTCCAGCGTCGGGCTGTCCGCGAGCGTCTCGGCGTGGAGTTCGGGGTAGCCGCCGGGGAGGTAGACGCCGTCGCAGTCGGGGAGGGCGTCGCCGGCGAGCGGCGAGAACGTGCTCACGTCGGCACGCTCCCGCAAGCGTTCGAGCGTCGCGGGATAGGTGAAACAGAAGGCGGCGTCGCGGGCGACGGCGATTTTCGCGTCCGTTCGCTCACCGACCGTCGTCGGGTCGGGGCGCGGTGGCGTCGCCGCGGCGTCGAAGATGCGGCCTGCGCGAATCGACTCGGCCGCCTCGTCGAGTGCCGCCTCGTCGAGCGCCGCTTCCTCGCCCATCTGGAGGCCGAGGTGGCGGTCCGGAATCTCCAGCGACGAGCGCGGCGGAACCCGCCCGAAGTAGTCGAGGCCGTCGGGGAGGGCGTCGCGAATCCCCTGTTCGTGACGGCCGCCGTGGGCGCGTTGCGCGACGACGCCGGCGACGGTCACGTCGCGGCCGGCCTGCGCCGCGTACTCGCGGAAGCCGTGGGCCGTCGCGGCGACGCTCTCCATCCCGGCTTTCGCGTCGACGACCAGCACCACCGGGAGGTCGAGCGCTTCCGCGACCATCGCGGTGCTGGAACAGTCGCCGTCGTACAGGCCCATCACGCCCTCGACGATGCAGATATCGCCCTCGCCGCGGTGGTAGTTGCGGCGCAGGCCCGCCTCGCCTTCGAGCCACAGGTCGAGCGTTCGGGAGGGCGTCCCCGTCACCGCCTCGTGGTGGCTCGGGTCGATGAAGTCCGGGCCCGCCTTCGCTGGCTGGACGTCGTGGCCCTGCTCCCGAAGCGCGCGAAGGATGGCGAGGGTCGCCACCGTCTTCCCGACGCTCGACCGGGTGCCGCCGACGACGACTCCCTTCATGAGTCTGCCCGCACGACGAGGACGGAGAGGTCTGAGTACGGGGTCGATTCGCGGTCCGACCCGCCAGCCGACTCGCGTAGGTCGCCGAGGGTCGTTCGCGTCACGCGCTCGTCCGCGTGCGTCAGTCGTTCGAGGACGAGCGATTCGAGGCCGGGGTCGGCGCCGGCGTCAAGGAGGAGGTCGGCGATGTCGCCGGGCATCCAGTCGAAGGGACGCGGGAGGACGAGCAGATGCCGGTCGCCCACCGCGCCGACGAGTCGGTCCAAATCCGAGTCGAGCGCGCCGCTCTTGTGGAGCGTGACGAACTCGCTGTCCTCCATCGGCGTCCGCGCCCGACTCGCCGCCACCTGCAACGAGGAGATGCCGGGGATGACGGTCACGGGCGCGTCGACGGCGCGTTCGACCTTGCCGACGAACTGGTAGCCCGAGTGGTTCGGGTCGCCCATCAAGACGGCCGTCCCTCGGTCGCCGTCACGGACGCGCTCCGCGAAGGTATCGAGCGTCGCCGCCTCGTCGGCGTAGCCACAGGTGAGCAAGTCGGCGTCCGTCTCGTCGGCGACGAAGTCGACGACAGTCTCGAAGCCGACGACCACGTCCGCCTCGCGGATGGCGCGCGCACCGCGCCGAGTGAGGTACGCCGGATTCCCGGGGCCGATGCCGACGGCGGCGACCGAGTCGGTGCCGTCTTCGCGAGACGGTTCGGGGTCGGCGGCCGCGACGGTCGCCGGGTCCGGGCCGCTGTCGAGGTCGTAGTCGTCGCTCATAGCTCGACGTCGCCCTCGCGCACGTCGCTGGCGACGTGGATGAGTTCGTTCGCCAGCGCCGCCCCGAGGCCGCTCCCGCCGCGCGTCCCGACGTTCGTGATGGCGGGGACGCCGTACTCCTCGGCCACCTCGCGGACCCGCTTTCGGCTGTCCGCCGCCTTGACGAAGCCGACGGGCGTCGCGACGACAACGGCCGGCCGGGTGCCGTCTTCGATGCAGTCGGACAGCGCCATCGCGCCGGTCGGGGCGTTGCCGACGACGGCGATGGCGCCGTCGTACGCGCCCTCGCGGTCGAGTTCGAGGACGGAGGAGGCGGTCCGTGTCATCCCCGTCTCGGCGGCGAGTTCCGCGCCGTTCCCGATGGCCTTCCGAACGGGGCAGTCGTGCCCGCGACTCGTGATACCGGCCTTGGCCATCGTGATGTCCGTCACGATGGGCTGTTCGTCGAGGACGGCCCGCGCACCCGCCCGAACGGGGTCGTTGTGGAATCGCATCAGGTGCTGGAAGTCGGGGGAGCCGGTCGCGTGGACCGCCTTCTGTCGGATGCGGTCTTCGAGCGTCTCGTCTGGGACGAACGAGCGGACGATGTCCATGCTCGTCTCCGCGATGTCCATCGCGTCCTGTGTCGTTGCACCGAGGTCGGCGTAGTCGTCGTCAGTCATTGGAAATTGCCTCGCTGGATTCGGCCGTCTGCGCTTCGAGGTCGCCCTCGACCGAGAGGTTGATGTCTCGTATTCGGTCCTCCACGTCGGAATCGGCGTCCCATAGCCCGCGGTCGATGGCTTCGAGGAAGGTCGCCGTGATACTTTCGAGGGCCCACGGGTTCACGTCCCGAAGCCACTCCTGGCGCTCCTCGTCGAAGGCGTAGGCCTCGGCGAGGTCAGACCAAAGCGTGTCGCTCACGACGCCCGTGGTGGCGTCCCAGCCGAGGGCCACGTCGACGGTGGTCGAGAGGTCGCCCGCGCCCTTGTAGCCGTGTTCCTCCATGCTGTCCAGCCAATCCGGGTTGAGCACCCGCGCTCGCATCGTCTTTCGCACCTTCTCCTCGTTGGTGTAGATGTCCACGTTGTCGGGGTCGCTGGAGTCGCCGACGTAGGAGGCCGGGTCCGAGCCGGCAATCTCGCCGACGGCGGAGATGAACCCGCCGTGGAAGGCGTACCAGTCCGAGGAGTCGAACTCGTCCTGTTCGGCCGTGTCCTCGATTTTCACCGTCGCGTCGACGGAGCCGAGTCGGCGCTCGAAGCTGTCGTGGGCCTCCGAGACCCGGCCCCGGGACCCGAGGGCGTAGCCGCCCCACTGGACGTACACGTCGGCGAGGTCGCTCCGGTCGTCCCAGTTGCCCTCGTCGACAGCCTTGTTCGTCCCCGCGCCGTAGCCGCCGGGTTTCGTCGTGAAGACGCGGTGACGGGCCATCGTGTCGGCCTCGTCCGGGTCGACACCCTCGGCTTCGAGTTCGTCTGCCTCTTCCTCGACGTGCTTTTTCACGTAGTTCATCTCGTGGGGTTCGTCGAGGGCGACGACGGCGTCGACGGCGTCGTGAACGACGCTCGCGGCCTGCGGGAAGGCGTCGCGGAACAGGCCCGAAACGCGCGTCGTCACGTCGATGCGCGGGCGGTCGAGTTCGTCCAGCGGAATCGGCTCCACGTCGTCGACCCGGCCCGCATCGGTCCAGACGGGTTCGACGCCCATGAGCGCGAGCACCTGTGCGATGGTCTCGCCGCGGGTCCGGACCGTCGGCGTCCCCCACGCGACGACGCCGATTTCCTCGGGGTAGGACCCCTCTTCGTCGTGGTGGCGGGCGGCGACGCCCTCGGCCACCTCCCGGCCCACGTCCCACGCCGTCTTGGCGGGGACCTTCCGCGGGTCGAGCGTGTAGAAGTTGCGCCCCGTCGGCAGGAGGTCGACCCCGCCGCGGGTCGGCGCACCGCTCCCGCCCGGCGGGACGTACTCGCCGTTCAGGGCGTCCGCCGTCTGCGGAATCTCCGCCTCGGCACCTTCGACCCGTGGAGCTGCTTCCTCACAGATGAAGGCGAGTGCCTCGCGGAGCGCGTCGTGTGCGCCGCGCTTGGCGCGGGCGTCGCCGAGGGGGTCGATGTCGACGACGAGGAGGTTCATGTTCACCTCGTCGTCCGGCCCGGCGTCGGCCTCCGACTCCGGCATGTCGAAGTCGTGGCGAGCGAGCGTCTCGACGAGTTCGAGTGACTGCTCGTAGACGTGGTCGGCCGCCTCGGAGAGGTACATCCCGAGGTCCTCGTCGTACGCGCCCGGGTCGTCGAGCATGCGGTCGTAATCGACGCCGAGGACGCCCGCGACGCTCTCGCGGAGACTCGGTGCGCCGGGGTTTTCGAGGCGCGTGAGCGCGACCAGATACTCGACGAGGCGGTCGTCAGCCGGCGGTTCGCCCATCGTGTGCAGGCCCATCCGAATCTGGGTGGTCTTCACGTCCGTGAGGTATTCGTGAATCCGCTCGACGAGCGTCTCGAAGGCCACGTCGTCCGCGTCGTCGAGGCCGAGGTCGGTCGCGAGGTCGAGGTCGGCGACCACTTCCTCGATGCGCGCTCTGAGTTGCTCGCCGCTGTCGCTGCGGGCGTCCTCCATCCCGGCCTCGCGGTACTCGCGCACGAGTTCTTCGAGGTTCGAGAGGTCGTCGTAGGTGCCGGCCGAGCGCATGACCGGCGTCAGGTAGTCGACGACGGCGGCGTAGGAGCGACGCTTGGCCTGCGTTCCTTCGCCGGGGTTGTTGATGATGTAGGGGTAGACGTTCGGCAGGTCGTCGATGAGTTGGTCGGGGGCGCTCTCGCCGTTCAGGCCGACCGTCTTGCCCGGAAGCCACTCCAGACTCCCGTGGGTGCCAAGGTGGACGACGGCGTCGGCGTCGAAGTCCTCGCGAAGCCACGCGTAGAAGGCGTAGTAGTCGTGGGGTGGCTGGAGGTCCGAGTCGTGGTAGACCTTCGAGGGGTCCATCCCGAACCCGCGCGGGGGTTGGACCGTGACGAGGACGTTCCCACACTCGACGCCGGGGATGGCGAAGGGCCGGTCCGGCGGGTCGCCCCACTCCTCGACGACGTGCTCTCGGAATCGCTCGTCGGCGTCAGCGAACCACTCGCTGTACTGCTCCGGTGACACCACGTCGACGCTCAAGTCCGTCACGTCCTCGGGGGCGACCCAGCGCGAGTCGAGAGTCAACTGCGAGGTGAGCGTGTCGATGAGCGCTTCGCCGTCCGCAGGTGGGTCGTCGACGGCGTAGCCCCGCGCGTCGAGTTCGTCCAGCAGGTTGACGGTGCTCTCGGGGCTGTCGAGGCCGAACGCCGTCCCGATGCCGTCGTCGCTCGGCGGGTAGTTGTGCAGGACGACGGCGATGTCTTTCTCCTCGTTGGGCAGGTGACGGAGTCGGGCCCAGTTGACCGCGAGGCGGGCGACGTGGTCGATTCGGTCGTCGATGGGGAAGTGCTGTTTCGGCGCGCTCCCGATGCCCGCCTCGTCGTCCATGCGCTCTTTCCCGCTGATGGGATGGGTGATGACGTTGCCGTCGAACTCCGGGAGCGCGACCGAGAGGGCGAGTTCGAAGCCCATCACGCCCGTGTCGCTTCGCTCGTAGCGCGACTCCGAGCGCATCGTCGTGATGGCTTGCAGGACGGGCACGCCGAGTTCCGTGAGGAACACCTCCTCGGCGTCGTCGCCCTCGTCGCTCGCCGACCGGCCGCGTTCGCTCATCGACAGCGAGAACATGAACGAACTCACGACGGCGTCGACGATGGGGCCGTCCTCGTCGCTGAACCAGTTGCGCGCCACCCACTCGGCGTTCTCCTGTCCCTCCTCGTCGGTTGCGGGGTTACAGAACGCGGGGAGGACGTTCGCGCCCTCCGCCTCCAATCGGCGGACGAGTGCGTCCACGTACCGCGTGTTGGCGTGGGTCCAGTGGGATTCGTAGAACCAGACGCCGATGGTGGGCTTGTCGGGGTCGTGGGTCGCCAGCAACTCCTCGTAGCCGACGCTCGGGTGGTCGGGGTGATAGACGCCCTCGGTCGGCAGGTCGACGGGGTCGTCGTATTCGACGTTGAGGGCGCCGTACTCGCTCGCGAGGTAGCGACAGCAGTTGGCGATGTTGACGACGCCGCCGGAATCGAGGTAGTCGTACACCCGGTCGCGGTCGGCGTCCGCGACGCTCGTGTCCTCGAAGGCGAAGGCGTCGCCCGTCGACTTGACGACGAGGGGGACGCCCGCCTCGGCCAGACGGTCGACAGCGTGGTCGTAGCCGGGCATGCTGTCCTCCGCGCCGTGAAGCCAGAACACCACGGCCGTCGCGGATTCGACCTCGTCGACGAAGGCGTCCACGTCGGTCTCGTCGTCTAAGTCGCTCTCCGACCGAACCACGAGGTCGATGCCGTCGAGTCGGCCCGCGGCCTGCTGTACCGCGCCCAACTCGTTTTCCGTCGCCGTGTAGAGCCCGATAGTCGGCATAGTTTGATAAAGCGTTATTGGGGTACTACAAGTAAACTTTCGCATCCACATGGAGCGTCGCCCCACACCGTTCCCGGCAATTGTCGGGCAAGAGGAGCTGAAGCGGGCGTTGCTGGCCGTCGCGACCAACGACGCGCTCGACGGTCTGCTCGTTCGCGGCGAGAAGGGGACGGCCAAGTCGACGGCCGTCCGGTCGCTGACCGACCTGCTGCCCGAGCAACGCGTCGTCGCTGACTGTCCGTACGGCTGTCCGCCGGACGACCCGGAGCGACAGTGCGAGTCGTGTCGCGCGCGCGACGACGCCGAGTGGGAGACGCGCCCGGTACCGCTCGTGACCCTCCCCCTCGGCGCGACCCGAGAGCGGGTGGTCGGCACGCTGTCGGTGGCCGACGCCCTCGACGGCGACGCCGAGTTCGACCCCGGACTGCTCGCCCGCGCGAACCGCGGCATCCTCTACGTCGACGAGGTGAACCTGCTCGACGACCACCTCGTGGACGTACTCCTCGACGCGGCGGCGAGCGGCATCAACCGAGTCGAGCGCGACGGCGTGAGCGTCTCCCACCCCGCCGAGTTCACCCTCGTCGGGACGATGAACCCCGAGGAGGGTGACCTCCGCCCGCAGCTCCGGGACCGATTCGCCCTCCAAGCGACGGTCACGGGCCGCGAGGACATCGACGAGCGCGTGGCGGTCATCGACCGCGCACTCGACAGGCGCGACGACCCCGAGGCGTTCGCGGCGGACTACGAGTCCGACACCGATGCGCTCCGGGAGCGACTCCAGACGGCGCGCCGACTCCTCGACGACGTTGCGCTCCCGGACGAGTTCAAGGCCGACATCGCCGAACTCTGCCGGGACGCGGGCGTCGACGGCCACCGAGCGGACATCGCCACCGCCCGCACCGCGGTGACGCTCGCGGCCCTCGACGGCCGGACGAAGGTGATTCAGTCCGACCTCCGGGAAGCGGCCGAGTTCACGCTCCCCCACCGGTTGCAGAGCCAACCCTTCGAGGACGCGCCGGACCCCGACGACGTACTCGACGACCACTTCGACGAGGACGGCGACGGGGAGAGCGAGGACGGTGAAGGAGAGGGTACCGACGAGGGAGCGGACGACGGCGGTGAGGAGGGAACCAGCGACGACGAAGGCGACGAGAGCGAGGGCGGCGACGGGGACGACGAAGGCACCGACCCCAACGCGGAACACGGCGAGGGCGACGACGGCCCGAACGACGGCGGCAACGACACCGAGGAGTCCGATGGCGACGAGTCGGACGGCCCGACACCGTCGCCCGCGGGGGGCGATTCGGAGGGCGAAGACGCCGACACGCCGGAGGAGGGCGAAGACGACGACGCTGACGCCGACGAAGCGACGCCGCTCGTTCCGGGCCAGCAACGCGCCGACGTGGGCGACACCGAGCGCCCGCCGGTCGACGACGTATCGACCGATTCGGCCACGCCCGGCGACGGGTCGCGGGCGCAGGTCGACGCCACGAAATCGGGACGCGGGTCGCGCGTGCGAAGCGAGCGCGCGACACCGGACGACGCCATCGACGCCGCGGCGTCGGTCCGGGCCGCCGCGACGGAGGGGCGGGCGCGCGTCGAGGAACGCGACCTGCGGGCATCGGTCCGGCGCGGGAGCGGCGGAACGCTCGTCGTGTTCGTCGTCGACGCCAGCGCGTCGATGCGCCCGGCGATGCGCGAGGCCAAGGGGACGGTGATGTCGCTCCTCCGTGACGCCTACGAACAGCGCGACGGGGTGGCCTTCGTCGCCGTCGCCGGCGACGAGGCCGAGGTGCTCCTGCCGCCGACCAACAGCGTCACGCTGGCCGCCCGCCACCTGAAGGACCTCCCGACGGGCGACCGGACGCCGCTCCCGGACGGGTTGACCGCCGCCCACCGACTCGTGACGAATGCCGACGCGGACGCCACCCTCGTCTGCGTGGTGACCGACGGGCGGGCGAACGTCGCCGACGGCAGTCCGACGGGTGCGACGCGCGCGGCGGCGCGCCGACTGGGAGCCAGCGACGCCTCGGTGGTCGTCGTCGACGCCGGCGACGACGGCGCGGGACTGACGGGAATTATTCAGAACGAAACCGGCGGCCAGCGAATCCCGCTCGCCGACCTGACAGCCGAGCGCGTGGCCGACGCTGCGAGCGCGGCGCGAGAGGAGTAAGGTGTCGAAGCGACGGTCAGCCGTCGACCTGCCACGTATGCAAGCGGTGGGCGCCGCGCGTGACGCCCTCGTCGTGGTACTCCACCGGTTCTTCGACGACGGCGAGGGTGTCGTCACCGAGCGCCACCGCCGACGCGATACCCGGAATCGACCGCGAGCAGCGATGCCCCTCGCGGGCGTCGAAGAGGTGGACCGCGTGCGTCTCGGCGTCCCGGTCGCGGAAGTGCTGGGCCGCGGGGACGGCGACGAGCGACCCGGCCGTCGACACGCCGCGGGCGAAGCCGCCGACTTCGTGGGTCCACGCCACTTCGCCCTCCGCGACGGCGACGACCGTGTGTTCTCGCGGGTGGCGCGCGTCGGGGTCGCGCGTCGACTCGGCGTAGGTGTTGCCCGTGACGAAGACGGTGACGCCGTCGGCGTCACAGACGTGATTCGGGTAGGCGTAGACCGTCTCGCCGTCGACGACCTGCTCGCTCGCCAAATCGACCCGCCACTGCTCGCCGCCGTCGGCGTCGAGGCGATAGCCGTGTTTGTCGCCGTGGCTGGCGACGGCGATGCCGTCGGGAGCGAGCGCTACGTCACCGACGCGGCGGTCGCCCGCCGTCCCGGGGTCCCAGAACATCGTGGGCTCGCCGGTGTCGGCATCGAGGACGACCAAGCCGTGGACGTGCGCCTCGGTACAGCGGTTGTACGCGACGGCGACGCGGCCGGCGTCGGCGTCGAGTGCGATGGGGGAGGCGCGGGCGTGGTAGCGCCAGCGAACGTCGCCGTCCGGGTCGAATCCGAGGACGACGCTCGACCACGACCGCTCCTCGCCGTCGCGGTCGTAGCGTCGCGCGGCGGCGACGGTCGTCTCCCCGACCACGGCCACGTCGACGACGTAGGGTTGGAACAGGAGCGACGGGTCGGTCGCTTCCCCCACGTCGTCGACCGTCTCGTATGTCCACCGTCGGTCGCCCGTCGCGGCCGAGAGCGACGCGACGCGGCCAGCCGGTCCGCGTTCGCCGACGGCGAGGGTGTCCCCCCGCGCGGCCATCGAGACGGCGTAGCGCTCGGTGTCGGCCGCCGCTTCGCCGTCGGCGTCCCACACCTCGGACGGGGTCGCGGTCGGTCGGACGGCAGTCACAGCGCCGTCCGCGCCGCCGGCGAAGACCGTGCCGTCGTCGACGGCCGCCGCAGAGCGCGCCCAGTTGTGACGGCTCCCGGCGGGGGTGAGGTCGCCGAGAGCGTGCCGGCGCCAGTCGACGAGTCCGTCCATCACTCCTCGGTCGGGAACGTCTCGTGGAGCGTGTGGTGTGCCTCGCCGAGGTCGTCGAGCAAGGCGTCGGTCTGGGTGCGGAGGCGACGGACCGTGCGCTCGGCGTCACGGACGGCGACGACGCGACCCCGGAGGTACGCGCCGTCGGGGTCGTCGGTGTCCGCCTGCATCGCCTCCTCTTCGAGGTCGACGAGTGCGGCGTCGAGGTGGCGCTGGATTTCGTCCAGCGTCGAGGCGTTCGCCAGCGCCGCAATCGGGCCGTCCTCCTCGAGTTCGTCGCCGATTTCGGCTTCGGCGTGCTGTCGGACGCTCTCGTCGACGGAGCCGGTCAGGTTCATCAGTGCGAGTCGGAGTGCTTCGAGTTCAGCGCAAGCCATGATTACAGGGTTTGGTGTACGAGGTCAGAAACGATTCGGTCCCGGTCGAGGTGGGACGAGACGATGCGGTCGGTGTCGTCGGCGGTGACGCCGCCGTACCAGACGCCATCGGGGTAGACGGCGACCATCGGGCCGTCGCCACACTGCCCGAGACAGGAGGTTCGAGTGACGCGGGCGTCGCAGTCGTCGGTGTTGCGGACGCCCTGTCGCAGCTCCTCGATGACCGCCGCGGCCCCGCTCTCGGCGCAGGTCTGGTTCGTGCAGACGGCGACGTGCTTCTCCGGCGCGTCGTGGACGTGCGGGTCGTCGTCGACCGACTCCCGGTCTGCGTGCTCGGCCTGATGGACGAGCGAGCGCAGCATGGCCCGCGCGCCACCTTGGTCGTCCTCGTAGCCCGTGAGTTCGACCTTGTACTTGCAGGTGTCACAGGACATCTCCACGCTGTCGGAGCGGGCCTCCTGCCAGCGGTCGGCCAACACGTCGACGACCCGGTCGTCGACCCCGAGTGGGTCGCCCGCGCCTGCGGCGACGTAGGGGTACTCGTCGTCGAAGTCGGCCGTCCGGTCGCGGATTCGCTGTGTCAGCGTGCCGTCGCCCAGCATGTACGGCACGACGACCACCGCGTCGGGGCGGTCCTTGGTGACGGTGTGGAGCGTCTCGTCGAGGAGCGGGTCGGTCACGCCGATGAAGGAGGCGTCGACGCGGTGGAACTCCCGGCCCTCGTAGAGGAGGCGCGCCAGTTTGTGCACGTCGGCGTTGGAGTCGGGGTCGCTCGACCCGCGAGCGCAGATGACGACGCTCACGTCGTCAGTGGTGCGGTCGACGCCGAGGTCGGACTCGACGGCGCGCACCCGGTCGTCGAGCAACTCGACGAGCGACGGGTGGACGCCGAGATGTGAGCCGTAGTGGATGGTCAGGTCCGGGTGCTCGGCGCGGGCCGTCTGGACGGCCAGCGGTACGTCGTTTTTGACGTGGGTCGCGCCGAACAGGGACAGCGGGACGACCGTCAGCGTCTGGCAGGCGGGCGCGAGCGTGTCGATGCCCGCCGAAATCGTCGGCTCCGCGAGTTCGAGGAAGGCCGCGTCGACCGGCACGCCGAGTTCGGTTTCGAGGTCCGCGGCGAGCGTTCGCACCTGCTCGTTCGACTTCTCGCGGCGCGACCCGTGGCCGACGAGGAGGACGGCGTCGTCGGCGAGCGGTCGCTCCTCGGTCATGCCTCTGCCGCCTGCTCCAGGCTCCGCAGGAGTTTTCGGCGCCGCGTCGGCGCGAACAGACCGGAGTCCTCGCTCCCGTCGTACACCCACTGCCCGAAGTCGTCGGCCGCGTCGTCGTCGATGCCGAACCAGTAACCGCCGGACGAGGTTTCCTGTATCTCGTCGGTCGGCGCGTCGACCGGGCAGTCCGCCAGCAGTCGCTGGACGGTTTCGAGCAACGCCCGGTCGTCGTGGACGAAGGAGATGCCCACGGTGCCCGACGAGGACTTGAAACAGACCGTCCCGCAGCTCTCCAGAAGGCCGCGGAGAAGCTCGCGGCTCGCGTCGGCGAGGGCATCGAACCGATAGCCGCCGGGGTCGTCGCCGGTCGGGAGGCCGAAGGCGGCGCTGGCGCGCCCGGCCACGTCGCCGCTGACGGTGACGTGATACTCGTCTTCGGTGCGGGTGATGGACGTGTCGTGGGCGTAGGGCCGTTCGGTCTGCTGGTGGTCGACCGCGCCGCCGCCGGCGATGGCGACGAGGCGGTCCGCGCACTCCTCGTCCGGCGCGCGAACCGTGAGTTCGTCCGCCCGCACGTCGCCGTCGCCCGCGACGTGGCCCCAGAAGTAGGCCGTCTCCGGGTGGCTCTCGAGGAGGTCCCCGGGCGCGTCGGCGCTCATTCCGACCCCTCCCGGACGGTGATGGCGTTGGGCGGGCAGGCTCGCGCCGCCAACTCCGCGTCCTCGATGTCGCCGTCGAACGTCGCGACGACGCGGCTCTCCGTCTGGTCCACGTCCACGACGCCGTCGGCCGTCGGGTCGACCGTCGCGAGTCCGGTGTCGTCCTCGACGAATCGCTCGTCGCGCACGAGACAGGCGAAGATGCCGTCGCAGGCCTCGCGGTCGAGTTCGACGCGGTAGGTTTCAGTACTCATACTTTCGCTCGTAGCCGCGGGGGGTGACCATTCGACCGTCCCAGACGTACGTCTCGTCGTTGCCGACCAGGAGCGTCGTCGTCATGTCGATGATGTCGCTCTCGCCGAGGTCGGGGAGGTCGCGCAGTTCGACGATTTCCGTCTCCTCGTCCTCGCGCCCCGCGGCGTGGACGATGCCGACCGGCGTCTCGGGGTCGCGGTGTTCGAGGAGAATCTCACAGCACTTCTGGTAGTTATCGCGGCGCTTGCGACTCCACGGGTTGTAGATGGCGATGGTGAACCCCTCCTTCGCGGTGGCGTGAAGTCGGGACTCGATGGTCGGCATCGGCGTCAGGTGGTCGGAGAGGCTGATGCTGACGGTGTCGTTCACGAGGGGTGCGCCCAAGCGGGCGGCACACGACTGCGCGGCGGGGACGCCCGGCACCACCTCGAAGTCGACGGCGCTCGCCGACCCGCCCTTGGATTCGAGGATTTCGAGCGCGAGGCCGCCGAGCGCGTAGACGTTCGGGTCGCCGCTGCCGATGATGGCCACGTCGTTGCCCGCGAGCGTCCGGTCGATTGCCTCCTCGGTCCGGGACACCTCGCCGCACATGGGCGTCGAGTAGATGTCCTCGGCGCCCTCGACGATGTCGTCCGGCAGGAGGTCGACGTACGTCGTGTAGCCGACGATGTGGTCGACGCCGCGGAGCGACTCCTTCGCGCGGGTGGTCATCTCGGCCGGCTTGCCGGGGCCGAGGCCAACGGCCACGAGGCGGCCGGGGTCGACGTCGAAGTCGTCAGCCGTCGCGGAGACGTTCTCGTCGGTGGCGTCGGATTTCGACCCGCCACAGGACGACTCGGAGGAGTCCGGGGAGGACCCGCCGCACTTCGACTCGGAGGTATCGCTGGTGGTCGACCCGCCGCATTTCGACTCGGACGACTCGCTCGCCGTGGAACCGCCACAGCTCGAACTGTTCGTCTCGGTCGTCGCGCCACACGTCGAATCGGTGTCTGTCTCTTGGCTCATAGTTAGAAGTCGTCGACGTCACGCCCGCCGCGCGGGGTGACGAGGTGCGTTCGGTGGTCGTTGCTCCACGTCTCCGTCTCGTGGGTGCCGACGAGGATGGACGTGCCCATACCGCCCACCTCCTCCTCGTGGGCGTCCGCGTCGCCGAGGGTGGTGACGGTGTACGTCTCGCCGTCGACGTTCCGGCCGGCGTCGGCGCGGCCGGCGTCGTTGAAGATGCCGACCGGCACGTCGTCGGCCCGTTCCTCGCGGATGATGTCGATGGCGCGGCCGTAGTTGCGCCAGCAGTTGTAGAGGACGATGACGAAGTCGCTGACCGCGGCGGCGCGGAGCTTCTCCTCGATTTCGTCCCACCCGCGCCACTTGTCGGACAGCGACACCGTACAGAAGTCGTTCGAGAGGGGCGCGCCCATCATCGCCGCGCCGCCCAGCGCCGCCGTCACGCCGGGGACGATTTCGATGGGCACGTCCGTGACGTCGTCCTCCTCGGCCATCGTGAACACGAGGTCAGACTTGCCGTACACGTTGGGGTCGCCGCCGGAGACGTTCGCCACGTCCTCGCCGTTCCGGACGCGTTCGAACGCCTCGCGGGTGAGTTCGACCTGCTGGCCCATCGACGAGCGAACGATTTCGGGGTCGTCGTCTCCGGCCTCGCCCTCCGGCGGCAGGGTGCCGTCCTCGCGGAGGAACTCCTGATAGAGGTTCGAGGCGATGACACAGTCGGCGTCCGTGATGACCTCGCGGGCACGCTGAGTCATATCCGCGGGCAGACCGGGGCCGATGCCGACGACGTAGAGCGTGCCGTAGTCGTCGCTCATCGTCCCACCGCCACGGTCACGGCGTCGTCGTGTCGTCGCTTCTCCAAGAGGAGTTCGTGGTCACGGCCGGCGGCGATGGCACTCGCCTCGGAGATGCCGGGCCAGCCGATGAGTTCCTTCGACTTCGAGGGAGTGGGTCCCTCGAACTCTTCCAGCGTCTCCTTGTCGAGATACGCCACGCCGACGCCGAACTCTTGGGCCGCGGCCGTGAGGCCGGGTTCGTCTTCCTTCCGCGTCGCTGTCGCGACGAACTCCACGTCGTCGGGCGACTTGTTCACGTCCTCGAGGGCTTCGGTCCACGCCGTCAGGAACTGCTCCTTGTCGGCCCCGGAGACGCTGCCGGTGCCGATGACGACGCCGTCGTCCGCGTTCCGCTTGAGGACGGTCACGTCGTCGTCGGCGAGGACCGCCTTCGGCCCGTCGAGGCGGGCGACGGGGCCGAGTTCCTCGTTGAGGACGGCGAGGTTGGTCTCGACGGTCGAATCCCCGTTGACGACGTGGGTGTCGAGGGCCTTGGCACGACTCTCGACGCCCTGCTTGCCTGCCGCCTCCGACGCCGTCGTCATCGCGGGCACGGCGCCCAGTTTCGAGAGGTCGTAGGCGACCTGATTCGCGCCGTGGTGGCCGCCGGTGAGCGGAATCGCCCACGTGAGCTCCTCGTCGACGACGACCACGGCGGGGTCGTCCCACTTGTCGTCGAGGAGGGGCGCCGTCTTCCGCATGGCGATGCCGCTGGCCATGAGGCCGACGAAGCAGTCGTACTCGCCCCAGTGGTCGGCGAACACCTCGCCGTGGTATTCGAGGATGTCGATGCGGTCGTAGTCGTCAGCGAGGTCATCGCGAATCTCCTCGGCCGTGTCGAGTTTGCGCTCGAAGCTGATTATCGCAATCTCGTCGGCCACCTCGCCGTCGCTGTCCGGTGCGCTACAGTCGTTGTCGGAGTTGTTACTCATCTGTATCCGTCTCGTCTGATTGGTCGTCGTCGCTGTTCGCCCAGTCGCCGTAGAGGTACGAGCGCTCGTAGCCCGCGCCGGTCGCCGCCTCGCCGATGACGACCATCGCCGACGCGCGATAGCCCGCCTCCTCGACCTTCTCGCCGATGGTGTCGATGGTGCCGCGAATCACGTCCTCGTCGGGCCACGAGGCGTGATAGACGACCGCCACGGGCGTCTCGGGGTCGTGACCGTCGTCGAGGAGGCGGTCCATCGTGTCGCTGACGGCGTGGGTTCCCAGGTAGATGCACGTCGTCACGTCGCCGAAACCGACGAAGTCGCTGATGTGGTCTTCCTTCTCGGAGAGGGTCTTGCCCTGCGGCCGGGTGAAGGCCACGTGGTTGGCCACCTCGTTGAGCGTCAACTGCGTGCCGAGCGTCGCACTCGCGGCGAACGCGGAGGTGACGCCGGGGACGAAGTACGTCGGGACGCCGTTGGCTTCGAGGGCGTCCATCTGCTCCAGCGCCGCCCCGTAGATGGCCGGGTCGCCGCTGTGCAGGCGCACGACCGTCCGGTCGTCCTCGTAGGCCTCCGTCATCAGCGGCACGAGTTCTTCGAGGTCCTTGCCGACGCTGTTGACCTGTTCGGCGTCCGCACAGAACGCGTCGAGCAGTTCGCTGTTCACCAGCGACCCCGCGTGGACGACGAGGTCGGCCGCCTCCACCAGCTCCCGGCCGGTGACGGTGAGGAGTCCGGGGTCGCCGGGGCCGGCGCCGATGAAGGGGATGCCCTCGCGCACGTCGCCGGCGGTGTAGTCGTCGCTCACGCCGACCGCTCCGTCTCCGCGTCGAAGTCGGCCGTCGCGAGGTCACGGTCGAGGCCGTGTTTCTCGGCGTACGCGAGCGTGTAGTAGTCGCGTTCGGCCACCTCGGTCGGGTCCGACGTGACGACTGTCTCGCCCTGTTCCATGAAGAGTCGACGCCCGTAGCGAACGTCGTAGCCCGCGGCGGTGAGTTTCTCGTCGGTGGCGACGGCGTCGGTCACCTTGAACAGAATCATCCGCTCCGGGCCGGTCGGGGCCGCGCCGTCGGCCGCCTCGCGGAGCGAGAGGCCGGTCCCGGCCTCGATTTCGACGCCGAGCGCCGTCGCGAAGGCCGTCACGGCGCTCACGCCGGGGACGACTTCCACGTCGACGGCGGGGTGGAAGGTGTCGAGCGTCCGCCGGAGGTGGCCGAACGTCGAGTAGACGTTCGGGTCGCCGAGGGTGACGAAAGCAACGTCGTCCTCGGCCGCGCCGTCGGCGACGGCGCGCCCCGCCTCCCGCCACGCCGCCCGGAGCTTGTCCGGGTCGCGCGTCATCGGGAAATCGAGGTCGCCGAGCTTCGACTCGGGGACGTACTCCCGGACGACCGACCGCGAGAGTCGGCCGGGCGAGTAGACGGTGTCGACGGTTTCGAGGACGCGCTTGCCGCGGACGGTAATCAGGTCGGCCTGACCGGGGCCGAGGCCGACGCCGTAGACGGTCACGCCTCGTCACCTCGCCCGACGATGACGTAGACGGGGTTGTCGGATTTGAAACTCGTCGCGCCCGCGAGTTCGTAGCCGTGACTCACCTGCATCTGAAGCACCTCCGAGAGCAGGTTGCGGTCCCGGAAGGCCTCGATGGCGTCGCCCGCGACTTCGACCCGAGAGACGTTCATCCCGATGCGGTCGACGCCCGTCTCCGCGGCGTGGTCGAGGACGGCTTCGAAGTTCCGACTGCCGCCGATGAACATGGCGTCGGCGTCGTCGGGAAGCCCCGCCGGCGCCTCCGCTTCGCGAAGCGTCACCTCGGCGTCGTACTCGTTGGCGTCGAGGTTCTTTCGCGTCACCTCCAGTCGCTCTGGTTTCCGCTCGACGGCCGTCACGCGACCGGCGCGTTGCGCCGCCTCGATGGTTATCGCACCGGTACAGGAGCCGACATCGACGAAGTGGTCCGACGGTCGTACGTCTAACTTCCCGAGCGTGACCGCCCGAATCTCCGACTTCGTCGGGCCGGCCTTCGCGTCGTGCGGAAGCGCTACCTGGGGCATCACCTCCACCATTTCAGCCCCCGGTAAAAACAATTGTGCTTGCCCTACTAAAAGCAGGCTTTCATTCGGGGGCGTGCGGCGCCGCCGCTCGGCGCGTGGCGATTCGCGGGATTAGACAGGGTCGAAGTCCTGAAGCTCGTCGGCAACGTCGTCCCGGACCGACACCACGTCGCCGACGATGGTGGTCGCCGGCGCGGAAATCGAGGACTGCTCCACCACGTCGACGATGGTGTCGAGGGTGCCCTCAACGACAGTCTGGTCCTCCCACGCCGCCTTCTCGACGAGTGCGACCGGCACGTCGCCGTCGACGCCGTGGGTCCGGAGCGCGGAGACGTTGCGTTCGAGCGTTCGCACGCCCATGAGGACCACGAGCGTCGACCCGTTCGCTATCTCGCTGGCGATGGCGGCCCAGTCGAGCGAACTCTCGGCTTTGTCCGGCGTCTCGTGGCCCGTGATGACCGTGAATCGCGAGGAGAGGTCGCGGTGGGTGAGCGGAATCCCTGCCAGTCCGGGGGCCGCGATGACGCTGGAGACGCCCGGCACGATTTCGAAGGGGACGCCCTGCTCGGCGAGGTGTTGGGCCTCCTCGCCGCCGCGCCCGAAGACGAAGGGGTCGCCGCCCTTCAACCGGACGACGGAATCGCCGTCCTCGGCGTGGCTGACCAGCAGGTCGTTGATTTCGGACTGTGGCGTCTTGTACTCGACGCGCTTGCCGACATCGAACACCTCGGCCGAGGTGGGAATCCGGTCGATGAGCGTGTCGCGCGTGAGGGCGTCGTGCAACACCACGTCGGCCGTCTCGACGAGTCGCCGCGCCCGCACGGTCAACAGCGACGGGTCGCCGGGGCCCGCGCCGACGAGATACACCGTCCCGCCCGCGGCCCGGGACGACTCGGGGACCGTCGTCTGTTCGTCGAACGGCGGGAGCGAGTCGGCACCGGACTGCTCCTCGCGTTCCCCGCCCGAATCGGCTGCCGGCGACGAGTCTCCCGACTGCGCCGACTCGCGAGCGGTGTCGTCGTCCATCGCTACGTAAGCGTTATTTGCAGTAACTTCAATCCACTTGTGTTCGGACAGGGGTGTCAGCGCGCCGAGAGTCAAAGTGCGCTTGCATTATCGCAAGCGGTATTGTTTTGATGGGCGAGGTAATCGGCTCTCACACGGAGTGATTTCGACTTGCACATCATGGAAGGGTTCCTGCCGCCAGTCTGGGCGATTCTCTGGACGGTCGTCGCCCTCCCGTTCGTCGCGTACGGCGCGCGCCGGACGCTGTCGACGATTCGGACGGACACCCGGACGAAGGCGCTCGTCGCCGTCGCCGCGGCGTTCGTCTTCGTCCTCTCGGCGCTCAAACTCCCCTCCGTCGCCGGGAGCTCGTCGCACCCGACCGGCACCGGCGTCCTGGTCGTCCTCTTTGGCCCGGCGATTACCGCCTTCGTCTCCACCATCGTCCTCCTGTATCAGTCCGTCCTCCTCGCGCACGGGGGGCTGACGACCCTCGGCGCGAACGTCACATCGATGGGGGTCGTCGGCCCGTTCGTCGGGTGGATGGCGTACCGACTCGTTCGGTCACGGCTCACGCTCCAGCAGTCGACGTTCGTCGCCGCCGTCGTCACCGACTGGGCGACGTATCTGACGACATCCGTCCAACTCGGCGCGGCCTTCCCCGCGGGCGAGGGCGTGAGCGGCGCCCTCGCTTCGACGCTCGATTTCGCCGCCGTCTTCGCGCTCACGCAGCTCCCAATTGGGATTCTCGAAGGCTTCCTCGCCGCGGCGATGGTGGGCTACCTCCTCCGCATCGACACCATCAGCGACCGCCGACTGGGGGTCCCGTCGTGAAGCGATTTCTGCTCGTCGGCGTCGTCGTCGCCCTCGGCATCCTCGTCGTGACGACCGTCGGCGGCGGGACCGGAACGGACCAGCAAGCCGTCGCCCTCGCCACCGAGCAAGCACCGGGCTACGAGCAGTGGGTGTCGCCGGTGTGGTCGCCGGGGACGACCGGCGAAAGCGCCCTGTTCGCCCTGCAAGGGGGTGTCGGGGCGACGGCGCTCAGCTACTATCTCGACCGCCTCCGAACGAGCGATGCATCGGACGCTTGAGGACGTGCAGGTGGACGCGACGCCCGCCGTCGAGGGGCCCCTCCGGGTCTACGTCGTCCTCGCCGCCCTGGTGCTCACCGCGACGACGACCCGGACGGCGGTGTACGTCGCCGCCTTCGCGACCTTCGCCCTCCTGTCGGTACACGCCGTCGGGCGCGCGTACGTCGCCTTCCTCGGCTACCCGCTCTCCTTTCTGGTCCCGAGTCTCCTCCTCGTCGCCCTCGTCACGCCCGGCGACCCGGTGGTCGAACTCTGGATTCTCGCTCTCTCCGACCGCGGCCTCGACCTCGCGGCGACGACGGGACTGCGAGCGATGGCCTCGCTCTCCGTACTGTCCTTTCTGGCGCTGACGACGACGGTCCCGCAGCTCGTCGCCGCCCTCGACGACCTTCACCTCCCGGACCCCGTTGTGGAACTCCTCCTCTTGGTCTATCGCGGCATCCAAGTGCTCGTCGGGCAAGCGACTCGCCGCCACACCGCGGCGCGACTGCGCGGTGGCTTCGACTCCCGGCGTAACCTCTTTCGGACGACGAAACTCGTCGCTGCCTCGCTGCTCGTGAGTTCGGTCGACAGGGCGGAGGCCTTCGAGACGGCGATGAACGCCCGAAACTACGCGGGCCGGATGCCCGTCCCCGACTACGAGAGCGGCGGCTACGCCGTCGCCGGCGTCGCCCTTTCCGTGCTGGTCGCCGCGAGGTGGGTGGTGTGATAGAGACCGTCGACCTCCACTTCGGCTACGGCGACCAGTCCGTGCTCCGCGGCGTGGACTTCACCGCGCAGTCGGCGGCGGTGACCGTGCTCCTCGGCCGCAACGGCGCCGGGAAGTCGAGCCTGCTCAAGCAGTTCAATGGCCTGCTGGAACCCGACCGCGGCCACGTCGAAATCGGCGGTGAGCGCCTCGAATACGACAGCGACTCGCTGAAAGCCGTCCGCCGTCGTGTCGGGTTCGTCTTCCAGCAACCGGAGGACCAACTCGTCGCGCCGACCGTCGAACAGGACGTTGCCTTCGGCCCGCACAACATGGAGGGCGGCGAGGCAGAATCGGTGAGTCGAACCCTCGAACGGGTCGGACTGGCGGGGTACGAGGACAGGCTCTGTAGCCGCCTGAGCAACGGCGAGCGAAAACGGGTCGCGCTCGCGGGCGTCCTCGCGATGAACCCCGATTACGTCGTCCTCGACGAACCGACGGCCGGCCTCGACGGCGAGGGGACGCGCGCGCTCGTCGACCTGATTCGCGGCCTGACCGACGAGGGCATCACGTTCGTCGTCTCGACGCATTACCCGGGCTTCGCCTCGGCCGTCGGCGACGCGTTCACCGTCCTCGACGACGGCGAAATCGCGTATCGCGGAGCGACGCTGGAGGGCATCGACGCGGAGCGATACGGACTCCGGCGGTTCGGCGTCTAACTATGAAATTCGTTCTCACCATCGGCACCACCGAAACGGCACGCATCGACGGCATCAGCGCCG
>NZ_FNQT01000002.1:0-2215 GCF_900107665.1 Haloplanus vescus | reverse complement strand
TCAGAGTCGTCCGAGTCGTCAGAGTCGTCCGAACTGTCCGAGTCGTCGCTGTCGTCAGAGTCGTCGGACTGGCCCGGGGCCGACCCCGAGTTACCCGGCGACTCGCCGTCATCGGACTGACCGCTCGCGTCGCCGTTCTCTTGCGTCTCGTCGCCGTCGTCAGACTGGCCCGGAGCCGACCCCGAGTTACCCGGCGACTCGTCTTCGTCCTCACCGTCGTCGGACTGACCCGGGGCCGAACCCGAGTTGCCCGGTGATTCGCCGTCGTCCTCACCGTCGTCAGACTGGCCCGGGGCCGAACCCGAGTTACCGGGGGCGCTCGATTCGTTCTGCTCCGTGTCGTTGACCGGCGGGTTCGCCGGCACGACGCGGGGTTGACCGCTCTCGTTGCGCTGCTGACCCGGCGGTGTCGCGTTCTCCGAGTTACCGACGCCGGGGTTCGAGGAATTGCCCGCCGGGGCCGTCGAGTTCGACGGGTTGTTGTTCGTCACGAAGTCGGACATCTGCTCACCGATGCCGGTGAAGCCCGCACCCTTCAGCGACTTGGCGAGCGCCGAGACGACTTGCCCGAACGGACCGGTCGACTCCGGCGGCGTCAGGTCCGCCGTCGTCGTCGCCGTCTCGTTCTCGTCCGTCGCCGTGACCGTCACCGTGACGTTCTCCGAGGGCGCCGGGAGCGTGACCGTTCCGCTGTCACCGGTCGTGTACTCGCCCGTGCCCGCGTACGTCGTGTTCGAATCAGTCGAGACGTTCACCGTCGCGTTCGCGACCGGTTCGCCGAGTCGACCGACTGACACCGTCACCGTTCCGTCGGCCGCCTGGTCGACACCGACCGCGAGCGTGTCGACTGACTGGACGACGACCGAAGTCGTCGCCGTGTCGTTGTCGTCAGTCGCTGTAATCGTCAGTTCGACCGTCTGTTCGGGGTTCGAGAGCGTGACCGTCCCGTTTTCGTCCGTCTCGAACTCACCCGTGTCCGCGTATGTCTCGTTCGACGTGACGTTCACCGTCGCGTTCCCGACGGCAGCGTCACCGCGCGTCACCGAGACGACGACCGACCCGTCGTCCGCGCCAGAGACAGAGACGTTCAGCGTCGGATTCAGGGTTGCCGTCGCCGTCACCGTGTCATTGTCGTCAGTCGCCTCGACGGTGACCGTCACCGACTCGTTGGGGGCGGTGAGCGACACCGTGCCGTTCTCGTCCGTTTGGTACTCGCCCGTGCCCGCGTACGCGTCGTCGGACGTGACGTTCACCGTCGCGTTCTCGACGGCGGTGTCTCCGCGCGTCACCGAGACGACGGCCGAGACATCGTCCATCTCCGAGACAGAGACGCTCAGCACCGGTTCGAGGTCGACCGTCGTCGTCGTCGACGCGTTGTCATACGTCGCCTCGACGGTGACCGTCACCGAGTCGTCTGGGGCGACGAGCGACACCGCTCCGTTCTCGTCCGTTTGGTACTCGCCCGTCCCCGCATACGTCTCGTTCGACGTGACGTTCACCGTCGCGTTCTCGACAGCTGTGCCGTTGTCTGTGACGTTGATCGTCACCTCGCCCGTGTCGTCCTGTGACACGTCGAGAGACAGCGATTCCTCAGTCGTCTGGCCAGCGACGGCCGCCGGCCCGAGGGCCGATGCCACCAGCATGACCACCATCAGTATTGCACCAGTTCGCGTGTTCATTCCATCCGTCCCCACGTCCTATGGGGGGTTAAAGAAGGGAAGCGCTGAAGTTGGGTTTGTGCGGGTTTCAGCCCGATTAAATCCGGTTTAATTGGGTTGACGCAAGCGTCCTCAGGCCGAATGAGTATGTAAATCAAACAGATGTATCTCTGCGGATGATGAAAATGGAGAGCGAGACAGCACTCGCTCTCGAACAGTGAATGAAGTATGAATGGTGAGGCGGCGAATCGGATCTCCCAGAGGGTCGCCCACTCCAGTACTGACCGATACGCAGGCAGGCTTAACGTCCGTGTTCGGGATGGGTACGGGTGTGTCCCTGCCGCTCTGGCCGCCTTCATGCCGACCGACGGAATCGAACCGTCGTCACACCAGGGTCGGTAACGACCGTATGATACGTGCGATCCAGTTAACGCCTGGACCCAATCAGTCAGATCAGGTCACAGTGCGAAATCAGATGAATGTGGCTTGGACTGTTAGTGCTCGCGGGCTGAACGCCTCGTTGCCTCGGCGCGTACACCCCGAGTCTATCGAACTCG